>CAZRFF010000038.1:0-12377 GCA_964599265.1 uncultured Simplicispira sp.
AGACATTGACGAATTCAAATCCCTGGTAGACGAAGTGCGCCAGTGATTCTGCTGGCGCCGTCCCCCTGCTGCGGCAGCACATCGGCCAGCAGCATCCCATCCACGCCCGCCCGACCCCATAGCGCGGCCACACTGGCGCTGCTGGGTAGCAACAGGCGCTGCATCAAGGGCGACAGGGGTGTAGACGCGGGATCGGCCAGCAGCACATAACGCGGCTCGGCCTGCTGTCGGCTGGCGGTTTCTTCAGGCTGCAGCCGCCCCACCCAGTCCAGCGCCACAAGGGCATCGAGCGCAGGCTCCAGTTGCAAAGCGCCCACACGCAGGCGCTGGGCAATTTCATCCAGGCGCAGGCCATGCGCAGCCGTCGTTCGCACGGCATGCAATTGCTGCAAAGACTCCACCGCCAAGGCAAACAGCCATCCATGCTCATCGGGCCGCCGCGCCACCCCCGCGAGCAGGCTGGGCAAAAAGGCCGTCACCACCGCACCCAGCAGCACAATGACCCAGGCCATGTAAATCCACACCAGCAATATCGGCAGTGTGGCAAAGGTACCGTACACCGCCGAATAGGTGGGCACTTGCGACACATACAGTGCCAGCCCTTTCTTGGCCAATTCGATGCACAGCGCCACAAACAAGCCCCCTGCCCAGGCGTGGCGCCAGCGCACCAGGGTGTTGGGCACGTAGCGGTACAGCGCGGCCATGCCCACAGCCAGCACAAAAAATTCAATCGAATCGAGCAGCACACGCACCGGCGCAGGCAGCGCGCCCACCAGCCCGCGCGAGGCAGACAAGGCATACGAGGTGAGCGCCAAGCTCCCCCCCAGCAGCAAGGGCCCCAGGGTGATGGCGGCCCAGTAGATGAGCACCCGCTGGCCCAAGGGGCGCAGGCGCCGCACGCGCCAGATGTTGTTGAGCGTGCGGTCTATGGTCAGGATCAAGGCCAGGGCGGTGACCAGCAGCACGCTCAGGCCCACCATCCCCAGGCGGCTGGCCTTGGAGGCGAATTGCGTCAGGTAGCCCAGCACCTGCCGGGCAATGTTGTCGGGCACCAGGCTTTCCACCAGCCAGCGTTGCAACACGTCTTGCAGCTTGGCAAACATGGGAAAGGCGGTAAATACCGCCAGCGCCACCGTCACAAACGGCACCAAGGCCAATATGGTCGTAAAAGTGAGGCTGCTGGCCGTCACGCCCAGGCGGTCTTCCCGAAAGCGCTCGCGCAGGGTTTGGGCGGTGGTTTTCCAGGGAAAATGCGAAAGCGTGTCCGGCAGGTCTTGCAGGCGCTGCACTACGGTCTGTAGGGAAAAGGGCATGGCCGCTATGATCCCAGATTTTCATGAGCATCCCAGCCACCGAACCTCTGCCCACCCCCGCCCCGCTGGCGGTGGGCGCACGCCGCATTGCCGTGACCAGCTTGCTGGCCCTGATTGCGCTGTGCCTGGCCTGGGAGTGGTTTTTGGCCCCCGTGCGCCCCGGCGGCTCTTGGCTGGCACTCAAGGCCCTGCCGCTGTGCATTCCGCTGGCGGGTTTCTTGAAGAACCGCATGTACACCTACCGCTGGGTGAGTCTGATGGTATGGCTGTACTTTACCGAGGGCGTGGTGCGTGCCTGGAGCGACCCCGCCCCCGGCAACGCCCTGGCGGTACTGGAAATTATTTTTTGTCTGGTGCTGTTTGCTGCATGCACCGTGCACATCCGCGTGCGCCTGCGCAGCGCCGACAAGCAAACCCCTGTGCCTGATGCACCCTGAACCCCTGGGGGCACAGCCCAACTCCCTCCATGGAACCTTTGCCATGCAAGACCTGATTGAAACATTGCGCCAAGCCGTTGGCACCGACCACGTACTGACCGATGGCGATTTGAGCGCCTGGGAACTAGACTGGCGCCGCCGCGTGCATGGCAAAGCCCTGGCCGTGGTGCGCCCCGGGTCAACGCAGGAAGTGGCCGCCGTGGTGCGCGCCTGCGCCGCCGCTGGCGTGCCCATGGTGCCCCAGGGGGGCAACACCAGTTTGTCGGTGGGCTCCACGCCTGACACATCAGGGCGCGAAGTGGTCATCAGCCTCACGCGCATGAACGCCATGCGCGCCCTGGACCGCGACAACCTCACCCTCACAGTCGAGGCAGGCTGCATTTTGCAAAACGTGCAAGAAGCCGCCGCACAGGCGGGGCTGCTGTTTCCGCTGTCTTTGGCGGCCGAAGGCAGCTGCACCCTAGGCGGCAACCTGGGCACCAACGCCGGAGGCACGCAGGTGGTGCGCTACGGCAATACACGCGACCTGTGCCTGGGCCTGGAAGTCGTCACGCCACAAGGCGAGGTGTGGAATGGACTCAAAGGCCTGCGCAAAGACAACACGGGTTACGACCTGCGCAATCTGATGGTGGGCAGCGAAGGCACGTTGGGCATCATCACCGCCGCAACCATGAAGCTCTACCCCCGCCCTGCCGCACAACTTACCGCCTGGGCGGCCGTCTCCAGCATGGAGCAGGCCGTACGCCTCTTGGCCCTGGCGCACCAGCATCTGGGCGCGGGGCTCACGGGGTTTGAAGTGATGGGACGCTTTGCCTTGCAGCTGGTGCACAAGCACATGCCACAGCTGCGCGTGCCTTTTATTGAACAGGAAGACGCCACCTGGGCCGTACTGCTGGAAAACTCTGACAGCGAATCCGAAGAACATGCCCGTGCGCAATTTGAAGCATTGCTGGAAACCGCCTTTGAAGCCGGCTGCGTGCAAGACGCCGTGGTGGCCGAGAGCATGGCCCAGGCGCACCAGCTCTGGCACATCCGCGAGAGCATTCCGCTGGCGCAGGCCGAAGAGGGGCTGAACATCAAGCACGATATTTCGGTGCCCATCTCGCGCATCCCAGCCTTTGTGGAACACACCGACGCGCTGCTGGCCCGCGAAATACCCGGCGTGCGTCTGGTCAATTTTGGCCACCTGGGCGATGGCAACCTGCACTACAACGTGCAGGCCCCGGAGGGCAGCGACGCCAAGGCTTTTTTACGCGACCAGGAAGCGCGGGTCAACGACCTGGTGTACGAGGCCGCAAACCAGTTTGGGGGCTCGTTCTCGGCCGAGCACGGTGTGGGTGCGCTCAAAGTGGACAAGCTGGCGCGCTACCAGTCGCCTGTGGCGCTCTCCATGATGCGCGCCATCAAACAGGCCCTGGATCCTCAAAACCTGATGAATCCAGGGCGGGTGTTCACCCGTTGAGCAAAACTTAAAAACTCTCCCAATCGCCTGTATCGTCCGATTTGGGGGGCTTGGCCGCCGGGGCCGGTTTGGGGGCCGAAAGTTGCGCTGCGCGGGCAGCAGGCTTGGCTACCGCCGGTTTGGGTGCTGCAGGCTTGGGCATGGACGCGGGGCGCGGGGCCGGTGCCACCCTTGCGGGGGCAGGTGCGGCCGATGGGTGCGCCTGGGCCGTGCGCGGCGCATGGTCTGCAAAACCTTGCCCACCCACCTTGAACACAGACACGGTCTGCACCAGCACCTGGGCTTGCTGGTTCAGGCTGTTGGCCGCAGCGGCCATTTCTTCCACCAATGCAGCATTTTGCTGGGTCACCTGATCCATCTGCGTGATGGCCTCGCCCACCTGGCCCACACCGGCGCTTTGCTCGCGGCTGGCGGCGCTGATTTCGTGCACGATGTCGGTCACCCGGCGGATGCTGGCCACCACCTCTTGCATGGTGGTACCGGCCTTGTCCACCAGTTGCGTGCCCTGCTCCACGCGCTGCACGCTGTCGGTGATAAGGCCTTTGATCTCTTTGGCTGCCTCGGCGCTGCGCCCAGCCAGGCTGCGCACCTCACTGGCCACGACGGCAAAGCCACGGCCTTGCTCGCCGGCGCGGGCCGCCTCGACGGCCGCATTGAGCGCCAGGATATTGGTTTGGAAGGCAATGCCGTCGATCACGCCAATGATGTCCTGGATGCGGTGCGCGGAGGATTCGATGTCACGCATGGTGCTGACCACCTGCCCCACCACCTCCCCGCCCTGCACGGCCACAGAACTGGCGCTCACGGCCAACTGATTGGCCTGCTGGGCGTTGTCGGCATTTTGGCGCACGGTGGCGGTCATTTGCTCCATGGAGGCTGCCGTCTGCTCCAGGGCGCTGGCCTGGCTTTCGGTGCGCGACGACAGGTCGTGGTTGCCCTGTGCAATCTCGCTGCTGGCCGTGGCCACGCCCTCGGCATTGCGGCGCACGTCAATCACGATATGGGCCACACTGTCGCGCATGGCATGCATGCCGTGCAGCACGCTGTCGTCGTGGGTTGCGGGAGGAATGTCCACCGCCAGGTTGCCTTGGGCAATTTCGCGCGCAATGGTGTTGAGTGTGCCAGGCTCTGCCCCCAGTTGGCGCAAAACACTGCGGCTGATGGCCCAGCTGGCGGCCAGCAGCAACAGCATCAACACCACGGTAATGCCACCAGCCTCCAGCATGCGCTGAACAAAAACAGCCTGCACATCGTCCACATACACACCAGAACCAATCACCCACCCCCAAGGTGCAAAACCTTTGACGTAAGACACTTTGGGCACCGGCTTGTCTTGCCCCGGTTTGGGCCACAGATAGTCCACCACGCCCTCACCGCTTTGTTTCACGGTGTTGACGAACTCCACAAAAAAGTGTTTGCCATTGGAGTCTTTGCGATCGCTCTGGTCTTTGCCTTCCATGTCACGCACGATGGGGTGCATGAGCACCTTGGAATGCATGTCATTGATCCAAAAGTATTCATTCCCGCTGTAACGCAGCGAGCGCACGGCCTCCATGGCACGCTCTTGGGCCACCGGCTCCTCCAACTTGCCATCTTTGGCCAAAGAATGGTAGTAGGCGACGATGCCATGCGCCGCGCTGACGGCAGTTTTCACATTGGACGAACGCTCGGCCATCAGCATGTTGCGCTCACCAACCAGCATGGTGGTCAACAATGCGCCAATGGCCACCAACACCAGCACCAACAGCACCACCAAGCGGCGGGCAATGGTCAAGCGGTTGAGGAATTGCATACGAACCCCCTGTTACATATTGAGATACCTACAATTATGTAGTGTTTCATCGTGGCGCGCACTAGATTAAACGCCTGTCACTGCCCTACCCCCCGCGCCAACCACCCCTGCAGCCTGTGCACCCCTTCTTGCAAACGCTGCACATCGCGTGAGGCAAAGCACCAGCGCAGCCACCCCTGCCCCTCGGGCCCAAACGCATTGCCGGGCGCCAGGCCCAGACCCGCCTCCAGCACCAGCCGCTTGGCCGTCGCCAGCGAATCACCGTACCCCGCCACCCGGAAAAAGGCATACATGCCCCCGCGTGCCGGCGCCACCTGCACGCCGGGCACCGCCTGTAACAGTGGCACCAAGGTATTACGGCAGTGCCGCAAATGGCCCACCACCTGGGCGGTGATGGCGTCGGCATGCTGCAGCGCCGCCAGCCCGGCGCGCTGAGTGAACACGCTGATGCACGAGGTGTTGAACTCAATCAACTTGCCGACCTGCTGCGCCATACCTGGCGGCAGCACCATCCAACCCAGGCGCCAGCCGGTCATCAAAAAACTCTTGGAAAAACTGTGCACCACCACCAGCCGGTCGTGCGGCTCGGCCACATCCAGAAAACTTGGCGCACAGCCGCGCTCTGTGGGTTCGTAGTACAGGCGCTCGTACACCTCGTCGGCCAAAATCCAGGTGCCCGTGCTGCGGCAATGCGCCAAAATGCGCTGCTGCTCAGCACGTGTCAGCGTCCAGCCCGTGGGATTGTTGGGCGCATTGAGCACCAAAAGGCGTGTGGCGGGCGTGATGGCGGCCAGTAGCGTATCCATGTCCAGCGTCCACTGGCCATCGGCCTGCGGCGCCAGCGCCACGCAGCGCAGGCGTGCGCCCATGATGAGCGGCTGCGCCGTCAAATTGGGCCACACCGGCGTAATGGCCACCACCTCATCGCCCGCATCCACCAAAGCCTGCACGGCCAGCATCAGCGCATTGACACCGCCGGACGTGATGGCAATGCGCCCCGCATCCACAGGGCCGTGCAGTTGCGACATGTACCGCGCCACTGCCTCGCGCAGCTCCGGCAGGCCCAGATTGTGGGCATAAAACGTCTCGCCCCGGGCAATGGAATCGATGGCCGCCTGGCGCACCACCTCGGGCGTACCCTCGTCGCTCTCACCAAACCAGAAAGCCAGCACATCGCCGCGCCCCATGCCTGCATTGGCAACTTCGCGGATACGGGATTCTTCGAGGTCAAAAATGGTCTGGCGCATGGCAATATGGCAACTGAAAAAAACCAGGCCATCCTACGGCAACCACCCTGCCCCCCCACCTACAACCCACCGAAAGCCCTTGTATGACGCCCCAGAACCCTGTCAGAGCCTTGCGCATCAAACCCCTGTTTGCGCACCTGCTGGCCACCACCTTGGCCTTGGGGCTGCTGAGCCACCCTGGCACAGCACAGGCCAAACGCAGCAAGGGCCACACCGCAGCCACCCAGGCACCCCACAAAAAAGGGGTGCGCAAAGTCACCTACCAACGCAGCACATCCGAAGAAACCCCGGCCCAACGGGACAGCCGCCTGCGGCGCGAATGCAAGGGAATGCACAACGCTGGGGCGTGCATGGGGTATACGCGTTAGTTTTACCAAGGTTAACCAGCCCCCCCCACACACAGGGGGTGACTGCACCGTCTATCTGCACACAAAAGCCTTCCATCACCGAGCAGAAGACTTTCCCCACCTAAACCCATAGTATGTATATATGTCAACCTCCGCTGTCCCACGCCTGTCCCATCAGCCCCCCCAGAGGGTAGGCTCGTTGCTGCAAAACGGCTTTACCGCCATCGAACTGATGGTGGTCGTCGCCATTGTTGCCATCCTGGCCGCACTGGCTGCGCCCAGTTTTACCCCCATCATTGAAAAATGGCGCGTGCGCGAGGCGGCTGAAAACCTCACATCCACCCTGTACTACGCGCGGTCTGAGGCGATCAAGCGCGGGGGCGGCATCACCATTGATGCCACGGGCGGATGGGGCACGGGCTGGAAGGTGACTTACACCCAAAACGGCGCGACAAACGACCTGCAACTGAATGCCGCCCCCAAAAAAGTCACCATGACCCAAAGTAACGGAAAAGTACAACTTTACGCAGACCGCTGGGGCATGCTGGCGGAAGCCAACCCTGGCGCGCCGGTCGCATTCGATGTTTTGCTCAAACCCGAAGGCAAAGGCGATACAGACGCCAGCGCCATCCGGCTTTGCGTGGCCAGTGGCGGGCGCATCGTGCAAAAGCAGCAAGGCGCAGCCTGCCCCTAACAACAAGTCCAGCAAGCTTTATGTACCATCACCATGCACCAATGGAAAAAACCTGGGCCTATGCCGCAGGTTTTACTGCCATAGAGCTCATGGTGGTCGTGGCCATTGTGGCGGTTTTGGCTGCCCTGGCAGCCCCCAGCTTTACCCCACTGATCGAAAACTGGCGCGTGCGCCAAGCTGTGGACAGCCTGCAATTGAGCCTCCACTTTGCCCGTTCAGAAGCCATCAAACGCGGCGGGCAAGTCGCCATCCATAAATTACCCAACAACACCAATGGCTGCACCACAGCCACGAACAAAAAAGATTGGGATTGCGGCTGGACGGTTTGCCACGATACCAATAACAACGGCAAATGCGACGCAGCAGAACCCATCCTCCAGCGCATAGACACCCCCGCCCGCGTGCAAGTCAGCCGCACCGGCGGGAGCGAAAGCATCAAAATCAACCGCTGGGGCCTGGTGGATGGCACATGGCTGGGCTTTAGCCTGGTACCGCTCAACCAATCCACCAACCACCCTGGCGCGCGCGGCCTGTGCATGAGCTCTGGCGGCCGCATTCGCATCATCCCCCCCGCAGACATCCCTTGCACCAGCGGTTAAACACCATGACCACCCTGCCTACCCCCCATACGCCGCGCCGACAAAACGGTTTTGCGCTCATCGAATCCCTGATTGCCATGGTCGTCATGGCCCTGGGTATTCTGGGCATTCTGGGCGTGCAAATGCGCACGCTCACTGATACGTCAACGACCGTGCGCCGAGCACAGGCCATACGGTTGATTGAAGACCTGAGCGAACGCATGAAGGTCAACCCCAATGCCGCATCCACAACCGACGCCTTTAAAGCAGGCTTCACACCCATTACCCCCACCCCCACCGCATGCGCCGCTGGCTGTGACGCACCAACATTGGCCGCTTACGACATCGGCATGTGGAAAAAATCCGTTGAAGATACCCTGCCGCTCGGCCAAGCCAGCGTCTTTTGGGCCAAAGGTGAGGGTAGTACAGCCAGCGACCCCAACCGCCGCCAGTTGGGCGTGATGATCAGCTGGCGCGAAAACGAGCGCGATGGCACAAAAACCGACGCCATCGACGCGACCAAGGGTACGGCCAGCGGTGGCGGAGGTGATGTCACCTGCCCCGCAAACCGCATCTGCCACTTGCAATATATCCCTGTGTCCGCCCGTTGCGCCCCCTACGATGACGGTACCGGCACCCCCGCATTTTGGTGTTCTTAATGGAGGGCGCCATGGCATACGTCCATACCGCTTCACATGCTTTACTGGTAAAAACAAAAATGCAAAATCGCCCCCCTTTTGCCAAACCACGGCAGCACGGTATTACCTTGATTGAATTGTTGGTGGGCATCGCCATAGGCCTTTTGGTGGTTGCCGTGGCCATGGGGGCGCTCATGGTGTCTCGGGGCGTATCGGGTACCGTCAGCGATGCCAGTGCCATTCAGCAGCAAGCCGCCTATGCCATGCGCGTGATTGGCATGCAAATGCGCCAGGCTGGCTCGCTGTACCTCAACCCAACCCCTGTTGTCGGCGCAGTAGCGACCGACCCATTATCCGCCGTCGCTTTTGAGACCGATGCCACCGGTGGCACCATCAATTTTTCACAAGACAACACCATCAAAGGCGACGCAGCCACCGGAGCCGTCACTACCACCTATCGCCGCTACCAAGATGCCGTTTATGCAGCGGCCACCCCCCAGACCCTGGCACGCAATTGCCTGGGTGGCCCAGCAGACGATGGCACCAACTCAGACGAAGCCATTGAAAACATATTCCGGCTCAACGGCACCCAGTTGGAATGCGCTGGCAATGGAATCACACAACCCGTCGTCCAAAACGTTGCGCAATTCCGTGCCACCTATTTGGTTCAAACAGTGGGTGCAAAAGGCAGCGTCATCAAACCACTCACCGCAGACAAAGTCACTGCGGCTGAGTTAGCCACCAATCTTGCGGCCGTGTCAAACCCATGGCGCGCCGTACAAGGCGTAGAAGTTTGCCTGGTACTCTACGGCAGCGAGCCCATCGACATGCCAGCCAGCAGCAACTACACCGATTGCGATGGCACCACCGTCGTCGATATGTCGAATAAAGATTCCTTAGACATGAACGGCAAAAAAATCGGCGCTGACCGCGCACGGCGCATGCACATGGTCTTTCGCAACACTTTCCAATTGCGCAGCCAAGGGCTGATTTAACAGCCCGTCCAAAGAGGTTCCCATGCCCAGCACCCCACCCTTAACGCAACGACCACAGCGCCAAAAAGGCGTGGCACTGTTTGTCGTCATCATTTTCGTCATGCTGTCCATGTTGTTGGCGCTGTGGGCTTCGCGCACATCGCTGTTCAATGAGATGGTGGTGAGCAACGACGCCGACTACCAGCGCGCCTTTGAGGCCGCCCAAGCACTGTTGCAAGACGCCGAACTCGACATCCGCGCCGCCGACTACGACACCGCCACCAGCAAAACCATGGACAACCTGGACTGCAGCGCAGGGGGCGACATTTGCCGCAGTTTTGCTAGTGACCGGCTCCCCCTGGAGGCCAAAGAAATCAATGACCTGATCAACACCCTGGACGCCCAGCCTACCAAATGCCGCAGCGGCCTGTGCACCCGGCGCACCGGACGGCAAGATTTTTGGAACTACACCAACGCCACCAGCCCTGTCCCCACAGGCCTGCAGCCAGGCGAGGTAAAGCTCGAAGACCTAACCCAAACTGGCATAGGCGCACGCTTTGGCCAATACACCGGGGCCAAGCTGGGCGACACCAGCAACCCTGCCAACCCCCTCTTGTTTGACCGCAGTGCAAACGACAAGGGCGGCTGGTATTGGATAGAAGTCATGCCCTACAGCGACGCCGCAAAGACCAAAAACCTGGTGGTCGATACCGTTGCCAGCCAGCTTGCGCTCAATTTGGATGTGTATGTGATTTTCCGCATCACGGCTCTGGCCTATGGGCGCAAGCCTGGGCCTGGAACCATGGTTGTTTTGCAGGAAACCTATGCCCGCCAACGCAAAAAAGACTGAAACCGCGTTCTGCGTATTTTGCCGCTTTTCCCATTCCATACCATTTAGTCCCAAACCAAGGAGCACACCATGCCCCGCACCCATGCCCCGCACTTCCCCAAAAGCCTTCTGGCCCTTGCTGCCTGTGCCGCACTAATCCCCCACGGTGTTTGGGCACTGCCTTTGGCGGACGCCCCCCCGCTGCCCACATCAAAACCAGGGTTTGTTGCGCCCAACCTGCTGATTTCCATCGACGACTCCGGCAGTATGGGATTCCGTTTGGATCAAGCCAATACCAGTGGCGCAACCAATGAAACTGCCCCAGTGGCTGGCGCCTGGCCTGCAACCAGCCGCCGCATGAATATTTTGAAACATGCGCTAACGGAGGTTTTTAGCGACACCACACTCACAGAAAACGGAAAGCTGCGCATTGCCTGGCAAGCCATGCACAACAACGGCAACAATATATCGAAATATGGAGATTTGAATTATTGGTATGGATCTGGCACCAATCCAGGCAAAGGGAAAACCCCCGGTGCAAACGATTTTAATACAACGACAACGGGCAACAAAAACAAATTGCGCATTCTCGACGATACGCACCGGGCCAATTTCCTGTCCTTTGTCAGCTATTTGCTACCGCAAGGTGGCACGCCATCCCACCCCATGTTTGCCCAGGCCGACAAATACATGCGGGATGGCGTATTGGATGAGAACAGCCCTTGGGCTTCCAAACCCGGCACAACGGGCGAACCTTTTTTGGGCTGCCGCCGCAACTACCACATCATGATGACGGACGGGCGCTGGAACAACAACACCGCAGTGGCCATTCCAGATTTGAATTACCGCGACAACTCCACCAACCTCACCTTACCCAACAGCGCACCCACTTATGGCGGCACCGCTGCGGGTATTGAGCAAACCGCGCTGTACCGCGACAACAGCACCGACAGTACAAATACCAACACCTTGGCTGACTGGGCGTTCTATAGCTGGGCCAAACCTTTAAAAACCTCTGGTTTTGCAACGGGAACAGACAAAATCCAACCCCCAAAAACATACCAAGAAGCCCCTGCCACGAAATCCTTCTCATATGGCGGCAAAACTGTCGCCCTGCAAAAATTTTGGAACCCTGAATACAACCCAGCCACCTGGCCGCATATGGTGACATACACCATTGGCTTCAGCACAGAGGCTGTGACCTGGAAGCAAAATTTCACTGGGACTGACACAAAATACAATATCAATTCCCCTACCGCGCAAAATCCGTTTGGGTACGATGGAGATTTTCCAGGCCTGGTCACTGGGAAAAAAACATGGCCAGAAATGAATAATGAAGATCGCCGGGCATTGGATCTTTGGCATTCCGCACTGAATGGCCGCGGTCGGTTTTACGCCGTGACCAAAGCAGATGATTTGAAGAACGCTTTCAAGGAAATCATCGGAAAAATCAACGAAGAAACAGCCCCCTTGCCAGATACGGTCAACGGCAATGGTGGTTCCAGCGGCTCCAATGTTTCGCAAAACAACGTAGGCACTTTTTATTCCGTCTACAGCCCCAAACAGGCCTGGAAGGGTTGGGTGCAAGCATCGCCCGTGCGCGATCCGGAGAACGTGCCCTGCCCCACACCCACAGACCCCAGCAAAACCTGCCCCAAGTTCCCTGACCCTACCTCGGGTTGGAACAATAAAACCACCGCCGATCTGCTGGACGCCCCGGGCTTCAGTGTAGCCAACCGCCTGGTCCTGAGCTGGAGCGACAAATGGGCCACCACCAAACCCAAAGGCGGCGTTCCCTTCAAGTGGGCCGATGACGACAGCAACCTTAGCGCAGACCAAAAAGCCCTGTTGGGGGTGGAAAGCAGTGTTACTACCGCCAAACCCAAGCAAAAAGGGCTGAACGTTTTGAACTTCATCCGGGGCGAGCGCGACCTGGAAGGTGTAGACCCCTCGGGCTATACCGACGCCGACCCCTTCCGCGAGCGCAAGAGCCGCCAGGGGGACATCGTCAACTCCGAAATTTGGTACACCGGCACGCCCACCAGCAATTATTCGCTCAGCGGCTA
>CAZRFF010000039.1:0-10543 GCA_964599265.1 uncultured Simplicispira sp.
ACGCACGACCAGGTCGAGGCCATGACGCTGGCGCAGCGCATGATCGTGATGAACGGCGGCCATGTCGAGCAGTTCGGCACACCCGAGGAGGTCTACCACACCCCCGCATCCACCTTTGTGGCGGGCTTCATCGGCTCGCCGCCCATGAATTTGCTCAAGAACGCCCCCGGCGCCCAAGCCGGGCGCATTCTGGGCATACGCCCCGAACACATCGACCTGGTGGAGCATGGCGGTTGGGACTTCAAGGTCGAAACCGTGGAGCTATTGGGCGCCGAGCGCTTGCTCTACGGCAAGGTCGGCGGTGAAGACGTGACCCTGCGTGTGAACGAAGGCCAGCCCTATCCCCCACCCGGGCACAGCGCCCGCATCGCGCCGCGCCCAGACCGCCTGCATTGGTTCAACACCGAGACCGGACAAAGGATGGCCGCATGAGCACACCCACGACGCCCTGGCCCTACCCGCGCTGGATTGCGCACCGGGGCGCCGGCAAACTCGCGCCCGAAAACACCCTGGCGGCCTTCCGCCTGGGCGCGCAATACGGCTACCGCATGTTTGAATGCGACGCCAAGCTCTCGGCCGATGGCGTGCCCTTTCTGATGCACGACGCCACCCTGGCACGCACCACCAACGCAGCGCAGGCGCTGGGGCCCGATGCCGCGCCCCAGGGGGGCGACCACCCATGGGGCGCGCTCGCCCAGCTCGACGCCGGCAGCTGGCACAGCCGCAGCTACGCGGGCGAGCCCCTGCCCAGCCTGGCCGCCATCGCCCGCTACTGCCTGGCCAACGGCCATGCCCTGAACATCGAAATCAAGCCCACCCCCAGCCTGGAAGACACCACGGGCCGCGTGGTGGCCGAGCACGCCGCCCGCCTGTGGCAAGGCCAGGCCGTGCCCCCCCTGCTCTCATCCTTCCAGCCGCAGTCCCTGGAAGGCGCACGCAGCGCGGCGCCGCAACTGCCCCGCGCGCTGCTGCTCGATACGCTGTGGGACGGCTGGATGGCCGCCGCCCAAGCCCTGGGCTGCGTGGCCATCACCTGCAACCACACCCTGTGGGATGCCGCCCTGGTGGCGCAAGCGCACGGCGCGGGCATGCGCGCCCTGAGCTACACCGTGAACGACGGCAGCGCAGCACAGCGCCTCATGGCCCTGGGCACGGACGGCATCATCACCGACCGTGTGGACCTGTTTGCCCCTGGGTAGCGCGCCGGGCAGGCCCGGCCGCCCATCCGCCCGGCGCCCAAGCATGTTTTTGCGCTTAATCAATACGACTCATTCTCATTCATAGTATCCTTCGCGTTTTTCAATCTACCCACACGAGCACCATGGAACGCCGCCATTTCCTCCTGCACCTGAGCACAGCCCTGGGCACCGCCGCCCTGCCCGCCCTCGCCCGCGCCGCCACTGAAGGCAAAACCCTGCGCGTGGGCGGAGGCTGGCGGATGAACGAGCGCGAATGGCAGATTGGCGCACTGAGCGTGGACTGGGCGCAAAACCAGGTGGCCACGCAGTTTGCCGTGACCACCCCCTCCCTGCCGCACGCCATCGTGCCCGAGTCCGGCGGCGGCTTTCTGGCCGTGGCCACACGCCCTGGCACCTGGATGCTGCGCGTGGACGCCGAGGGCAAAGTCATGCACCGCCTGGCCATGGCCGACGAGGGAGACGCCCGCACGCTGGACGGCCACGTCATCGCCAGCCTGGACGGGCACTGGCTCTACACCGGCGAAACCGACCGCAAAACCGGCGACGGCTGGGTGAGCGTGCGCGACGCCAAGGATCTGCGCAAGGTGGCCGAACACCGCACGCATGGCCGCGATCCGCACCAGATTCTGGTGGATGCGCAAGGGCGCCTGGTCATTGCCAACGGCGGCATCCCCCGCACCCCCACGGGCGACAAGCGCAACCTGGAGCTGATGGACCCCAGGCTCGTGCTGCTCAACCCCGAGAACGGCGAAAAACTGGGCGAATGGAGCCTGCGCGACAAGCGCCTGGCGCCGCACCACATTGCCTGGAACAAGCCCCTGGCGGGCGGCCCCACGCTGCTGGGCATTGGCCTGCAGGCCGAGCACGACGACCCCGCCAAGCGCCGCGACGCCCCCGTCCTGGGTGTGTGGGATGGCAAAGAAATCACCACCCCCACACACATGGTGGCCGACGGCTACGCGGGCGACGTGGCCGCTGGCCCCAACGGGGGCTTTGTGCTGACCGCCCAGTTTGCCAACCGCATCGTGCTGTGGCAGCCGCAAGAACCGGGCAAGCTGCTCACCATCGGCAAGGTGCAAAACCCCTGCGGCCTGTGGCCCCTGGAAGATGCGCCAGGCGTCACCATCGGCGGTGGCCTGGGCCTGGCGCGCTGGCACCCCACAGAGCCGTCCAACATGCTGCGCTGGCCCCAGGGCATGTCGGCGGGGAACCACTGGGCAGTGCTTGGGTGACACCCCCCTGAGGCGCTGCGCGCCTTCCCCCCGCTCTTAGCCCCTCCAGCCACGCCCCAGCAGCCACTGGGCCGTGGCCATGGCCAGTACCAGGGCAGCGTAGGTGGCCATCTTGCCGTCGCGGCCATACCACCACAGGCCGGCCGCCGACACGGCAGCACCCACCGCAAAAAGAATAGCTGTATGCGCCCACCAGGCAAGCCTTGGAGCCTGTTTTGGCAATAACCATCGCCCCGCCACGGCCAGCACCAAAGCCAGCGCCGCCGCAGGGGCCAGGAAATTGAGCAGATGCCAAAAAAGGGCCAGAGGGTCCATAAAAATGACGTAAATCAAGGCTTGTGCACAAGCGCCAGCCCACATACGGCGGAAATTTTATAATCCGCAGCTATGACCGTCTGGGCCCTGGGTATCGACCACACGACTGCACCGCTCGATTTGCGCGGCCGCTTTGCGTTTGCCATCGACCAGATCGCCCCCACGCTGCACGGCCTGCGCCAGTCGCTGAGCCAGAACACCGCCGCCTGCGGTGCGGTGGAAACGGCCATCATCTCCACCTGCAACCGCACCGAAATTTACTGCGCTGGCGAACGCCCGGCGCTCGACTGCACCCTGGGCTGGCTGGCCCAGAGCGGCGGCGTCAGCCCCGAGCTCTTGCGCCAGCATTCCTACACCCTGGAGCACGGCCCCGTGGCACGCCACGCCTTCCGCGTGGCCAGCGGGCTCGATTCCATGGTGCTGGGCGAAGCGCAAATCCTCGGCCAGATGAAAGACGCCGTGCGCGCCGCCGAGAGCGCGGGCGCCCTGGGCAGCACGCTCAACCAGCTCTTCCAGCGCAGCTTTGCCGTGGCCAAGGAGGTGCGCACCAGCACCGAAATCGGCGCGCACAGCATCAGCATGGCGGCCGCTGCCGTGCGCCTGGCGGGCCAGTTGTTTGAGGATTTGGGCAAGACGCGCGTGCTCTTCGTCGGCGCCGGCGAGATGATCGAACTCTGCGCCACGCACTTTGCCGCGCGCACCCCCCGGCAGATCTCCATCGCCAACCGCACGCTGGAGCGCGGCGAAAAGCTCGCCACCCGCTTTGGCGGCTCCGTCATGCGCCTGGCCGACCTGCCCGAGCGCCTGCACGAATTCGACATCGTGGTCAGTTGCACCGCCAGCAGCCTGCCCATCGTGGGCCTGGGCGCCGTCGAGCGCGCGCTTAAAAAACGCCGCCACCGGCCCATGTTCATGGTCGATCTGGCCGTGCCGCGCGACATCGAGCCCGAAGTCAAGCAGCTCGAAGACGTGTACCTCTACACCGTGGACGACCTGGCCAGCGTGGTGCAGACCGCCCAGGCCAACCGCCAGGCCGCCGTGGCGCAGGCCGAGGCCATCATCGACGCCGGTGTGCAAAGCTTCATCCACTGGATGGACCAGCGCCATCCCGAGCACGGCGTGGTGCCCCTGATCCGCCAGATCCAGGACCAGGCCGACGCCTGGCGCGCCATCGAAATCGACCGCGCCCGCAAGCGCCTGGCCAAGGGCGAAGACGTTGACGCCGTGCTCGACGCCCTCTCGCGCGGCCTGGCGCAAAAAATGCTGCACGGCACCCTGGCCGAGCTGCGGGCAGGCGACGCCGACACCCGCGAACAAACCGCGCGCACGGCCTCGCGCATGTTTTTGCGCTCCCAAAGCAAAAAACCCATCTAGCGCCCGTCCAGACAGCGCTAACAGCTACATGATTTGTAGCAATACCCCCCTATCCGCATGAAACCCTTTCTCCGCACCCAACTGGAGCGCTATGCCCGGCGCCTGCAGGAGCTCGATTTTTTGCTCTCGCGCGAAGACATCATGGCCGACATGGCGCAGTACCGCGCCATCTCCAAAGAGCATGCCGAAGTCACGCAAATCGCCGGCCGCTACGCCCGTTACCAGCAGCGTGAAGCCGACCTGGAGGGCGCGCGCGGCATGCTGCAAGACCCCGACATGGCGGACATGGCGCAAGAAGAAATCACCGGCTGCGAGGCCGAACTGACCCAGCTCGAAGACGAGCTGCAGCGCCTGCTGCTGCCCAAGGACCCCGACGACGAACGCAACGCCTTCCTCGAAATCCGCGCCGGCACGGGCGGCGATGAATCGGCCCTCTTCGCTGGCGACCTCACGCGCATGTACACACGCTGGGCGGCCAACACCGGCTGGCGCGTGGAGGTGGTCAGCGAGAGCCCCGCCGAACTGGGCGGCTACAAAGAAATCGTGCTGCGCATCGTGGGCGACGGCGCCTACGGCACGCTGCGCTTTGAATCCGGCGGCCACCGCGTGCAGCGCGTGCCCGCCACCGAAGCGCAGGGCCGCATCCACACCAGCGCCTGCACCGTGGCCGTCATGCCCGAACCCGACGGGCAGGAAGCCATCACCCTCAACCCCGCCGACCTGCGCATAGACACCTTCCGCGCCAGCGGCGCCGGGGGCCAGCACATCAACAAAACCGACTCCGCCGTGCGCGTGGTGCACCTGCCCACGGGCATCGTTGCCGAATGCCAGGACGGCCGCAGCCAGCACGCCAACAAAGCCAAGGCCCTGCAGGTGCTGCAGGCACGCATCCAAGAAAAAGAGCGCAGCGAACGCGCCGCCAAGGAAGCCGCCGAGCGCAAAGGCCTCATCGGCAGCGGCGACCGCAGCGACCGCATCCGCACCTACAACTTCCCGCAGGGGCGGCTCACCGACCACCGCATCAACCTCACGCTCTACAAGCTGCTGCAAATCATGGAAGGCGACCTGGACGACGTGCTGCAGGCCCTGCGCCACGCCCGCGAGGCCGAGCAACTGGCCGAACTGGAAGAGAGCACAGGCATGTGAGCCCGCGCACACCGCCATGCCAACAGCCGCACCCATCCCACTCCACCAGGCACTGGAACAGGCCCAGCAATCGGGGCTGGCGCGCATCGACGCGCAAATCCTGCTGCTGCACGCCCTGGGCCAAGGCCTGCACGACCGCGCCTGGCTCATCACCCACGGCACCGACCCCCTGCCCCCCAGCGTCCAGGCACCATTTGCCGCCTTGTGCGCGCGGCGCCTGGCGGGCGAACCCGTGGCCTACCTCACAGGGCACAAAGCCTTTTACGGCCTGGATTTGCAGGTGGACGCCCGCGTGCTCGACCCCCGCCCCGACACCGAAACCCTGGTGGACTGGGCCCTGGAACTGCTGCCTGCGCACCCCGTGCGCCCCACGCACCCCGTACTGCGCGTGCTGGACCTGGGCACCGGCAGCGGCGCCATTGCCCTGGCCTTGCAAAGCCAGCGCCCCCAGGCCCAGGTGCTGGCCACCGACGCCAGCGCTGCAGCCCTGGCCGTGGCCCAGGCCAACGCCCAGCGCCTGCGCCTGCCCGTGCAGTTCTGCCAGGGCCGCTGGCTGCAGGCCGTGCAAGGGCAGGCGGCATTCGATGCCATCGTCTCCAACCCGCCCTACATCCCGGCGGCCGACCCGCACCTGGCCGCATTGCGCCACGAACCCCTCTCGGCCCTGGCCAGCGGCGAAGACGGCCTGGACGACATCCGCGCCATCATCGCCCAGGCCCCCCGCCATCTGGTGCCGGGCGGCTGGCTGCTGCTGGAGCACGGCTGGGACCAGGCCCCCGCCGTCTGCGAATGGCTGCGGCAAGCCGGGTTTGGCGCCGTGCAAACCCGCAAAGACCTCGCCGGCATCGTGCGTTGCTCAGGCGGGCAATGGCCAACAATGAAATAATCGCGGTTTTCCCATTTCTTGCGGGCCCCTGCGGCCCCTACCCGGAGCCCCCATGAGCGACACCCACCAACGCATCGACCAACTGGTCAAGTCCAACAACATCCTGCTGTTCATGAAAGGCACGGCCAGCTTTCCCATGTGCGGCTTCTCGGGCCGCGCGGTGCAAATCCTCAAGGCCTGCGGGATCGACCCCAAGGACATCGCCACCGTCAACGTCCTGGACGACGACGAAATCCGCCAGGGCATCAAGGACTACAGCAGCTGGCCCACCATTCCGCAGCTCTACCTCAAGGGCGAATTCATCGGCGGCTCGGACATCATGATGGAAATGTACGAATCGGGCGAACTGAAAAAAATGCTGGAAGCCTGACCGGCCCCTCCCGCCCCCGCACCAGCCGCCTCCCGGGCGGCTTTTTTACGCCCGCAATCCAGCCAGCCCGCTACACTCAGGCCATGGTGCGCCACACGCACGCCCCGGCAGCCTTGCCGCCCTTGCATGTCCCTGAGCCAAAGCCTCATCCTCATCGTTCTGCTCATCGCGGCCAGCGCGTTTTTTTCGGTGGCCGAAATATCCTTGGCTGCTTCGCGCCGCCTGCGCCTGCGCCAAATGGCCGACGAAGGCAACGCCCGCGCCGAGCGCGTGCTGCACATGCAAGACCGGCCGGGCGACTACTTCACCGTGGTGCAAGTGGGGCTCAACGCCGTGGCCATCCTCGGCGGCATCGTGGGCGAAGGCGCCTTGAGCCCCTACTTCGGCACCATTTTCGAACTGTGGCTGCCCGAGAAAACCGCCCAAACACTGGGTTTCCTGGTGTCGTTCCTGTCCGTGACCTCCCTGTTCATTCTGTTTGCCGACCTGCTGCCCAAGCGCCTGGGCATGGCCCACCCCGAGGCCTTGGCGGTGCGCGTGGTGCAGCCCATGCAGTGGTGCATGGCGTTTTTCAAACCCATGGTCTGGCTGTATGGCCGTGCCGCCGATGCCTTGTTGCGCCTGGCAGGGTTGTCCAGCCAGCGCGATGACCGCATCACCTCCGAAGACATCCTGGCCATGACCGAGGCGGGCGCCCGCGCCGGGGTGCTGGCCGTGCGCGAACAGCAGGTGATTGCCAATGTGTTCGAGCTGGACACGCGCACCGTGGCCTCGGCCATGACGTCGCGCGAGCGCATCGCCTACTTCTTGCGCGACGACCCGGACGAAGTCATCCGCGCCCGCATTGCCGCCGAGCCCTATTCCACCTACCCCGTGTGCGAAGGCGACATCGACCACGTACTGGGCTACGTGGACGCCAAAGACCTGTTCCAGCGCGTGCTCAACAACCAGCCCATTTCGCTGGCCGACGAGCACCTGGTGCGCAAAGTGCTCATCGTCCCCGACCGCCTGACGCTGGCCGAGGTGCTGGAGCAGTTCCGCCAGGTGCACGAAGACTTTGCCGTCATCGTGAACGAATACAGCCTGGTCGTGGGCGTGGTCACCCTCAACGACGTGATGAGCACCGTGATGGGCGATCTGGTGGGCCCCGCCGACGAAGAGCAAATCGTGCGGCGCGACGAAAACTCCTGGCTCATCGACGGCATCACCCCCATCACCGACGTGCTGCACGCCCTGCAGCTCGACGAGCTGCCCCATGCCGACGAATACGAAACCCTGGCCGGTTTCTTGATGGTCATGCTGCGCCGCGTCCCCCGGCGCACCGACAGCGTGTCCTGGAAGGGCTATAAATTCGAGGTGCTCGACGTGGACAGCTACCGCATCGACCAGGTCATGGTCACCTACCTGCCCGAAAACGCCCCCGCTCCGGCCGGGCCTGCATCGGGCGCATAAACCCGGGGCCGCCCCAATCCCCGCCCTGCCGGGCGTTCAAAGCGCCAGTTGTCCATCAAACACCCAGTGGCGCTGCGCGGCAAACACTGCGTTGGGGTAGGCAGGCTTACCACGGCTGCCGTTGTAACGGCCCAGGGTCATGTACAAATCGCCCCGTTCGCGGTCCAGGTAGTGGCGCAAGATCACACAGCCAAAGCGCAAATTGGTCTGCATGTGAAACAACTTGGCCGCATCGCCATCGCCGATCAGACGGCTCCAGAACGGCATCACCTGCATATAGCCCCGCGCGCCCACGCTGGAGACGGCAAATTTGCGAAAAGCGCTCTCCACCTGCACCAGCCCCAGCACCAGCGAAACATCCAGCCCCGCCCGCGCACTTTCGTACCAGGCGGTCTGCAAAAACTCGCGCCGCACGTCCAGGTCGGGCTTGCGGCGGCGCAGGCGGTTGCTCATGGTGCCCAGCCAGCGCAGGTAGTGCAGGCGCGCCTCGGTGGTGGCAAACTGCGGCTCCGGCGGCGCGCTGAAGGCAATGGCCGAGCTCAGCGCCGTGCGCACCGCGTCGATCAGGGGCTCCTCGATCTGCCCCCCCGCATGTGCCACGCCCGGCGCACCCCACCAGAGCGCCGGGGCGGCCCCCAGGCCCAGCACCAGGGAGCGCCGCGCAATACCCAGGGTCATGGGGCCAAACGGCCCAGCACATGGGCCAGGATGTCGGCCACCGCCACCTTGGTGGCGCTGGCGTCGCGGCGGTGCTGGTATTCGACCTGGCCTTCCTTCAAGGCGCGGTCGCCAATGGTGATGCGGTGCGGCACGCCAATCAGCTCCCAGTCCGAGAACATCACACCGGGGCGCTCACAGCGGTCGTCCAGAATCACGTCCACCCCCGCCTTGCACAGCCCGGCGTACAAGGCCTCGGCCTGCGCCTTCACCTCGGGGAAGCGGTCGGGCGAAATCGGGCACAGCACCACGGTAAAGGGCGCAATGGCGTCGGGCCAGATGATGCCGCGCTCGTCATGGTTTTGTTCGATGGCCGCCGCGGGCAGGCGCGTGATGCCGATGCCGTAACAACCCATCTCGAAGAACTGGGGCTTGCCGTTTTCATCCAGAAAGGTGGCGTTCATGGCCTGGCTGTATTTGGTGCCCAAATAGAACACATGGCCCACTTCAATCCCGCGCTCGATTGCCAATTCGCCTTTGCCGTCGGGGGAACGGTCGCCCGCCACCACGTTGCGCAGGTCGGCCACGGCCACAGGTTCGGGCAGATCGCGGCCCCAGTTCACACCGGTGATATGGAAGTCCTCCGCATTGGCGCCGCAAACCCAGTCGGCCATCACCGCCACCTCGCGGTCGGCCACGATCTGGACAGGCTTTTTAAGGCCGATGGGGCCCAGGTAACCTGGCTTGCAGCCGAAATGCGCCTCGATTTCACCCACCGTGGCAAAGCGAAAACCCTTGTCCAGCCCCGGCACTTTGCCCACTTTGATTTCGTTCATGTCATGGTCGCCGCGCAGCAGCAGCAGCCAGACCTGCGATTGGACGATTTCGCCAGCCTCGTTGGTTTCGTCCGTGGCCAGCACCAGCGATTTGACGGTGCCCGCCAGCGGCATCCCCAAAAGCTCTGCCACATCGGCACAGGTGGCCTTGCCGGGCGTGGGCGTTTTTTCCATGGCTTTGGCGGGCGCGGGGCGCGGGCCTGCAGGCGCCAGGGCTTCCGCTTTTTCCATGTTGGCGGCGTAATCGCTCTGGGGGCAGTAGACGATGGCATCCTCCCCCGTGGCGGCAATCACCTGGAACTCTTCGGACAGGTCGCCCCCAATCGCCCCCGAATCGGCCGCCACAGCGCGGTATGAGAGGCCAAAGCGGTCAAAAATCTGCCGGTAAGCCTGGGCCATCACCTGGTAGCTGACCTTGGCCGAAGCCTGGTCACGGTCAAAGCTGTAGGCGTCCTTCATGGTGAACTCGCGCCCACGCATCAGGCCAAAACGCGGGCGGCGCTCGTCGCGGAACTTGGTCTGGATCTGGTAGAAGTTGCGCGGCAACTGCTTGTAGCTGCGCAGCTCCTGGCGCGCGATGTCAGTGACCACTTCCTCACTGGTAGGCTGCACGACGTAGTCGCGGCCATGGCGATCCTGGATGCGCAGCAGCTCGGGGCCCATTTTTTCAAACCGGCCCGTCTCCTGCCACAGCTCGGCCGGCTGCACCACGGGCATGGCGCATTCCACCGCGCCGGCACGGTCCATTTCGTCGCGCACAATGGCTTCGACCTTGCGGATCACGCGCAGGCCCATGGGCATGTAGGTGTAAACTCCGGCCCCCAGTTTTTTGATCAGGCCAGCACGCATCATGAGCTGGTGGCTCACCACTTCGGCGTCGGCCGGGGCTTCCTTGAGGGTGGAGATAAAGAATTGGGAGGCTTTCATCGCTGAGATTCCGGCAAGAACTAGGGGAGTACCGCTTGCCGCCAGCGAGGCGGCATGCATAATGGTCGCAGTTATAAAAATTGGGGTTAGATTATGCTTGACCGGGACGGCTTTCGCCCGAACGTCGGCATCGTCCTGCTCAACCAAAA
>CAZRFF010000039.1:10611-12361 GCA_964599265.1 uncultured Simplicispira sp.
TGTTCTGGGGCAAGCGCATACGCACCCACAGCTGGCAGTTTCCGCAAGGGGGCATTGACCGGGGCGAAACCCCCGAACAGGCCATGTACCGGGAACTCCACGAAGAGGTCGGATTGTCGCCCAACCACGTGCGTCTGGTGGCCCGAACCCGGGACTGGTTGCGCTACGAGGTGCCTGACCGGTACATCCGACGCGATGCGCGCGGACATTACAAGGGCCAAAAACAGATTTGGTACCTGCTGCAGCTCCTGGGCCACGACTGGGATCTGAACCTGCGCGCCACCGACCACCCCGAGTTCGACGCTTGGCGCTGGAACGAGTACTGGGTGCCGCTCGATGTGGTGGTGGAATTCAAGCGCGGCGTTTACGAAATGGCGCTGACCGAGCTTTCGCGTTTTTTGCCGCGCCAAGAGCACCGCAACCGCTACCTGCGCGGAAATATGCGCAGCCGTGAGGGCGAGGCCACCGCCCTGCCGCGCGGCAACCAATTCCTGCTGCACCCCGGCGTGGAAATGCCCCCAGGCGCCAGCTTTGATCCGACCCCGCCATCGGCGGCGGAGCCCATATCAGGGCTGGGTGATCTGAGCTTGCCGCCTGAGCAGCGCTAAGCAGGCGGGTTCGGGCTGCTTGGGCACCGTGGTGCCCTGGCAAAACCCGGCAGCTCAGCCGCCGGTGAGCACCAGGTTGTCGCGGTGCACCATCTCGGGTTCGGCCACGTAGCCCAGCAAACGCTCGAATTCACTCGATGGCTTGCGGCACAGCAGCCGCGCCTCGGCGCTGGCGTAGTTGGCCAAGCCCCTGGCAATCTCGCGGCCCAGCGCATCACGCACGGCAATCACGTCACCACGGGCAAAATCGCCTTCCACCGCCGTCATGCCAATGGGCAGCAGGCTTTTGCCTTCGCCCCGCAGTTTGGCCACAGCACCATCGTCCACACACACCGCGCCACGCAGTTGCAAGTGGTCGGCCATCCACTGCTTGCGCGCCTGGGTTTTGGCGGTCTGCGCCACCAGCAGGGTGCCGATGGCCTCGCCCTGCGCCAGGCGCACCAGCACATCCGGTTCACGCCCCCAGGCGATCACGGTCGAGGCCCCCGACCCAGCCGCCCGTTTGGCCGCCAGGATTTTGGTGATCATGCCGCCCTTGCCAATGCTGGAGCCGGCGCCGCCTGCCATGGCCTCCAGCGCAGGATCGCCCGCTCGCGCTTCATGCACGAACCGCGCCTCCGGGTCTTTGCGCGGGTCGGCGGTGTACAGGCCTTTTTGGTCCGTCAGAATGACCAGCGCATCGGCCTCGACCAGATTGGCCACCAAAGCACCCAGGGTGTCGTTGTCGCCCACCTTGATCTCGTCATTGACCACGGTGTCGTTCTCATTGATGACCGGCAGCACCCCCAATTGCAGCAGCGTGAGCAAGGTGGAACGGGCATTGAGGTAGCGCTCGCGATCAGCCAGGTCGGCGTGGGTCAGCAGCACCTGGGCACTGCCCAGGCCTTGCTCGCGCAGCTTGGTTTCGTACATCTGCGCCAGGCCCATCTGCCCCACGGCGGCGGCGGCCTGTAATTCATTGATCTCTTTGGGGCGTGCCGTCCAGCCCAGGCGCTTCATGCCCTCGGCAATGGCGCCACTGGAGACCATGATGACTTCGCGTCTCTCCCCCCCTTCGCCCTGCACCAGCGCAGCCAGTTGGCGGCACCATTGTGCAATGGCTGCCTCGTCCAGGCCACGCCCTTCATTGGTCACCAGGCTGG
>CAZRFF010000040.1:0-12143 GCA_964599265.1 uncultured Simplicispira sp.
ACCGCCGATCAGGTTCAGGTAGCGCGAGCCGGCGGCGTAGGACACCATAGACATCGCCGGGATGGGCGAGAAGCCGATGATGCGGTCCGGGCCGTGCTTCTTGATCGTGTAGACGTTGGCCGCCGCGATCATCTGGTTGACCTCGTCCCAGGTGGAGCGCACGAAGCCGCCCAGGCCGCGCTGCTGCTGCCATTCGCGGCGCGCGCTCTGGTTTTCGACGATGGCGGCCCAGGCGTCGACCGGGCTCTTGGCAACGGCCAGCGCCGCGCGCCAGTGTTTGAGCAGGCGGGCGCGCACCATGGGGTACTTCACGCGGTTGGCGCTGTACAGGTACCAGGAATACGATGCGCCCCGCGCACAGCCGCGCGGCTCGTGGTTAGGCAGGTCAGCGCGGGTGCGGGGGTAGTCGGTCTGCTGGGTTTCCCAGGTGACGATGCCGCCTTTGACATAAATCTTCCACGAGCACGAGCCCGTGCAGTTCACCCCGTGGGTGGAACGCACGATCTTGTCGTGTGCCCAGCGGTTGCGGTAGGCGTCTTCCCAGGTACGGTCTTCACCCGTGGTCAGGCCATGCTCGCCCGAAAATTTTTCCTGTGGCTGGCTGAAGTAGCTCAGACGATCTAAAAAATGGCTCATGAATATGTCTCCAATGCAATGCGTGAAGAAAAATGGACGGCTCAGGGGTTCTTGATTTCAGAACCCTTGCGCAGGTAGAACCACCAGTTCAAAACCAGGCAAAAGCCGTAAAACGCAGCAAAACCGTACATGGCCAATTGCGGTGTGCCGGCCTTGATCTGATCGCCAATGACGATGGGGGCAATGAACGCGCCGTACGCGGCCACTGCCGAGGTCCAGCCCAGCACGGGGCCGGCCTGGGTGCGATCAAAAATGACGCCAATGGTTCGGAAGGTGGAGCCATTGCCAATGCCGCTGGCGGCAAACAGCACCACGAACAGGCCCAGGAAGGCGGGGAAGTAAGTCTCGGGCGTGGCCGAATTGAAGGCCTGCTGCATCACATACCCCACAGCCACCGAGGCCACCACCATGATGGCCGAAATGACCTGCGTGACGATGGAGCCGCCGATCTTGTCCGAGATCCAGCCCCCGATAGGACGTACCGCCGCGCCCACGAAGGGGCCTATCCAGGCATAGGCCAGGATGGTGGGGGCGTTGGGGTTGTTTTGCGTGTGCTGCATGATACCGTTGGCATCGGGCATATGAACCACACCGAAGATCACCTTCATCGCCAACGGTAACGCCATGGAAAAACCGATGAAAGAGCCGAACGTGACGATGTACAGCGCCGTGAGCGACCAGGTGTGCTTGTTGTGGAAAATCGCAAACTGCTTGGCGATGTTCTCCTTCATGGTGCCAAAGGCAGCCAAGCGCATGATAAGCAGCGCGCTGCAAATGTCCAGCGGAATTGCCACCCACATATTGATGAGGCCCAGGCCCGTGGGTTTGGGCAGGTAGAGGTACAGGCCCAAAATGGACGGAATGAACGCCAGCGTGTAGAGCCAGGTGATCTTGGCAAAGGCCACGATGGGGTTTCCCGTGTCGGGCGATACGCTCTTGAGGTTGTTCATGCCCAGCCAGCACAGGATGGACAGGGGAACCAGCGACAGCGCCCAGGCAAAACCGGCGTTCTGAATCCAGGTTGGTGTGCCGGCAGCAATCTTGCCGAAGATCCAGCCACTGTCTTTCTGCAGGATTTCAGGTGCGCCGCCCAGGGTGCCAAAGAGGCCCACGGTCATCACCAGCGGGATCACGATCTGCATGGTCGTCACGCCAAAATTGCCCAGGCCCGCATTCAACCCCAGCCCCGTGCCCTGCAAACGCTTGGGGAAGAAGGTGCTGATGTTGGACATGGAACTGGCAAAGTTACCGCCCCCCACGCCGCACCACAGCGCCATGAGCTGAAAGGACCACAGCGGCCAGTCTTTGTGCTGCAGCACAATGCCCGTGCCAATGGCCGGGGCCAGCAGCATGGCCGTGGTCAAGAACACGGTATTGCGCCCGCCAGACAAGCGCACAAAAAAGGACGCCGGAATGCGCATGGTGGCCCCGGCAATCCCGGCAATGGCGGTGAGCGTGAACAGCTCGGCCTGGGAGAAGGGAAACCCGAGGTTCATCATCTGCACCGTGATGATGCCCCACATACCCCACACGGCAAAGCCGCACAGAAGCGCCGGGATGGAGAGCCAAAGGTTGCGGTAAGCCACCTTTTTACCGGTTTGCTCCCAGAACTTTTCGTCCTCGGGATGCCATTCATCAATGGTGCGGCCACCTGCATAGGGGTTGGTCATGGTGTGCTTTCGTTCAATGTTGCGGGGCCATGCCTTGGGCGTGCTGGCCCATGACTTCGGTGCGGCGGACTTCCGTCCAGTACATCCAGATCAGGGACACCCAGACCACGCCGTACATGAGCATGAAGGCGCTGGAGCGGATGCCCGTCAGGTCCATGAGGGCGCCGAACATGATGGGCAGAACAAAGCCGCCCATGCCGCCGGCCAGCCCCACGATGCCGCTGATGGTGCCGATGTTGTCGGGGTAGTCGTCGCTGATGTACTTGAACACGCTGGCCTTGCCAAAGGCCCAGGCCACGCCCAGCACAGCCATGATGGCGGTGAACAGGTACACGTTCAGGCCGATATGGAACGTGGAGGGGCCATTCACGGTCTGGATGGTGAAATCCGTCTGCGGGTAAGACAGCAGGAACAGACAAATCCAGCTCACCCACATCACCCACCAGGTGACGCTGTGCGCGCCGTATTTGTCCGACAGTACGCCGCCGATGGCGCGCAGCACCCCGCCAGGCAGGGAGAAGCAGGCCGCCAGCAGCGCCGCAACACGGATGTCCAGGCCGTACTCACCCACGTAGTACTGCACCATCCACAAGGCCAGGGCCACGTAGCCGCCAAACACAATGCTGTAGTACTGGCAGTACTTGAGCACGCGCGGGTCTTTCAGCGCCTTGAGCTGCTCGGTGAACTTGACGTTGCTCGCCACCAGGTGCGATGGATCGCTGTAGCTGAACAGCCAGAACAGCACCAGGGTGCCAGCCATGATGGCGGCATACACCTGGGGCACCATGTTCCAGCCAAAGGCCACCACCAGCACCGGAGCGACAAATTTATTCACCGCCGCGCCCGAGTTGCCTGCACCATACACCCCCATGGCCGTGCCCTGGCGGCTCTTGGGAAACCAGCGCGCCACATAGGGCGTGCCCACCGAGAAAGTGCCGCCCGCCAGGCCCACGAACAGGCCGATGGTCAGGAAATGCCAATACTGGGTGGCGTAGGCCATGAGCCAAATGGCGGGCACGGTGGCCGCCATGACGCTGGCCATGACGATGCGCCCGCCGTAGCGGTCCGTCCAGATACCCAGGGGCACGCGCACCAGCGAACCCGTGAGAACGGGCATGGACATGAGAAGGCCAAACTGGGTGGCGTTCAAATCCAGCATCTTCTTGATCGGAATACCGATCACGCCGAACATCATCCAGACCATGAAGCAGACCGTGAAGGACAGGGTGCTGACGATCAGCACCGACCAAGCCTGGCGCATTTTTTGCGGACTGTCGCCCGCAGGGAGCGGAGCATTTGCCATGGGTACGTTTCCTCTCGTAATGTGAGTGGATGTATCGTCTTCCATTGCAGGGCTTTTGCACATCCTTCCGCCGGTGGGTAACACCAAGGCAGAAGAACTAGGGTTTACCCAGCCCATCGTTCTAAAGAACTACTCCCTTCAAGCGCTGCGCCCAAAGGGGTAGCATCGCCCCTCTGTCCACCGCCCCTGCACAGCCCTCCCGCATGACCGCAACCCCACCCCACGTTGGGCTGGCCACTTTGTCGCCCGCGTACTTCGGCATGGCCATGGCCACGGGCATCGTGTCACTGGCCGCTTCCTTGCGTGGCCTGCCCTGGCTGGCCCAGGGCCTGTTCTGGCTCAATGTGGTGGTGTACGCCGTGCTGTGGGGCTTGTATGGGGCGCGCCTCTGGTGCTGGCCCACGGCTTTTTGGGCCGACCTGAGCGACCACCTGCGTGGGCCGGGTTTTTTCACGGCCGTGGCGGCCACCAGCATCGTGGGAGCGCAAAACCTGCTGCTGGCCGGCAACCTGACCCTGGCCGCATGGCTGTGGGGGCTGGCCGTAGCGCTGTGGCTGCTACTGACCTACGCGATTTTTGCCATTTTCACCATCAAGGAGCACAAACCCGCCCTGGACAAAGGCATCAACGGGGGCTGGCTGCTGGCCGTGGTGGCCACCCAGTCGCTCACCGTGCTCAGCGCCCTGCTGGCCGCACGCATCGACCAGCCATGGAAGCTGGAGCTCAATTTTTTCGCCCTCTCGATGTGGCTGTGGGGCGGGATGCTCTACATCTGGATGATGTCGCTGATTTTTTACCGCTACGTGTTCTTCCCTTTCCAGCCGGGGGATTTGTCCCCCCCTTACTGGATCAACATGGGGGCCATGGCGATTTCGGCGCTGGCGGGATCGCTGCTCATCCTCAATGCGCCCGATGCACCGTTTTTGCTGTCCGTGCTGCCCTTCCTCAAAGGGTTCACCATTTTCTACTGGGCCACGGGTACCTGGTGGATTCCCATGTTGCTGGTGCTGGCCTTCTGGCGCTATGCCTACAAGCGCTTTCCATTGCGCTACGACCCGCTGTACTGGGGCGCGGTCTTTCCCCTGGGCATGTATGCCGCGAGTACGCATGAGTTGTCCCAGGCCATGCAGTTGACGTTTCTCGCGCCGCTGCCCGGCCTGTTTCTGGCACTGGCCCTGCTGACCTGGTGCATGGCCTTTGCCGGGGCACTGCGCCAGGGGTGGCTGGGTTGGCGTCAGCGCGACCGGTCAGAGGCGTAGACGGCCGCCTGCACCCGCGAGGACAAACCCAGTTTGCGCAGGATGTGCTGCACATGGATCTTGACCGTGGTCTCGGCAATGTTCAGCGCACGGGCGATTTCTTTGTTGCTCGCCCCGCGTGCAATTTCGCGCAGCACCTCTTCCTCCCGAGGAGACAGGGGGGATTCTGGCGCGCCATCGGGCTCCAGGGGGGCTTCGGCCAGGGGCGCAGGCTCCAGGACGCCCGGTGGGCCACCCAGCGACTGGAAGGCGGCCACCAGTTTGCCCATGAGCTCCTGGCTCACCACAGGTTCGCCCTGTGCGGCGCGCCGGATGGCCTGGGCCAGCAAATCACCGTCAATGGTCTTGAGCAAATATCCCTGCGCCCCATTGCGCAGTGCCGTTGCCAAATCCTGCGCATCTTCACTCACGGTGAGCATGAGCACCCGCGATCGGGGCGAGCATGCGCGCAAATCCTGGATCGCATCCATGCCCAGCACGCCGGGCAAATGGTTGTCCAGAAGAATCACGTCCGGCAGCAATTGGGGCGCCATGCGCAGGGCCTGGGCAGCGTCAGCCGCCTCGCCCACCACCCGCAAGCCTTCGTCCTGGCCCAGCAAAGCAATCAGGCCACGGCGAAACAGGGTGTGGTCGTCAACGACCAGGATGGAAATCACGGGCAAGGTCATGGGGTTGGCAGGGCTGAAGGATCAGGGAAAGGCGCTGCATTCGGGGCCAGCAACGGGGCATTGTCTGGCAGCTCGATGCGCACCGTGGTGCCCTGCCCTGGTACGGAGTGCAGTGTGACCACCGCCCCAATGCCCAGCGCACGCTCGCGCATGATGCCCAGGCCCACGTGCAGCGAATCGGGCGCGGGGCCTTGCTGGGTGTCAAAACCCACACCGTCGTCGTGCACTTCGATGCGCCAGGGATGGCGCTGCACCAGCACTTGCACGCGGCTGGCCCCCGCATGTTTGCGCACGTTGGACAGGGCTTCCTGCACGACATGCAGCACCTGGATTTGCACATCGGGCGGCAGCGGCAGGCCGTGGCCCGTGAGGCTGAGTTCGGTGTGGATACCGGTTTGGTGTTCAAATTTGGAGAGCGTGGAACGCAAGGCGCCTTCGATGTCTTCTTCGTTGGCACGGGTGCGAAAGTGCACCAGCAGTTCGCGCACGTCGGCATAGCACTCACGCACACCGACATCCAGTTCGGCAATGCTGCGGTCGCGTGCTTCGGTGTTGCCCTTGGTCACGGCGTCGCGCAGCAGCTGGGTCTGGATTTTGAGGAAGGCCAGCGATTGCGCTATCGAATCGTGCAGTTCACGTGCCAGCAGGCTGCGTTCTTCGGACACCGCCGCCTCGCGCTCCAGTGCAATGGCGCGCAGTCCTTCCATGGAGCTGGCCAGGTGGCGCACCATGGCTTCGAGCAGTTCGCGCATTTCGCTGCCCATTTCCAGGCTGGAGCGAAAAAACAGGTTCAACTCGCCCAACACACGGTGCTGCACCACCACCGGGATGGCCACCAGAGTCTCATACCCTGCCTCGTGGCAATGGGGCAGCAGCATGTTTTTCTGCGTGGCGATGGGAATGATGCGCGTGCGCGGCTGCTCACCCACCGGCCCGCACAGGCAGGCCCCCGCGCTCAGGCATTGCTCACCCTGGGCGATGGCCTGCGGCAGGCCATCGGCAGCCAGAATCACATAACGCTCGTTGGCCTCATCCGACCAGCGCACCACGGCGGCATCGGCCCCCGCCACCTTGCGCACCTGCTGCACAAACCCCTGGGCCAGTGCGGCCAGGGTGCTGGCGTCTGCGGCCATGGCGCTCACGCCATACAGGGCAGAAAGGCGTTGGTTCTGCACTTCCACGCTGGCGGTTTTTTCCCGCACCTTGCGCTCCAAATCTTCGTGCGAGGTTTGCAAGGCCCCCGCCATCAGGTTAAAGCCGGCCGCCAATTGGCCAAATTCATCGTTGGAATCAACGGCAATCCGCGTACCCAGATCGCCTTTGCGCACACGGGCCAGGGCTTGCTGCATGCGCGATACGGGCGCCAGCACCAGAAAAAAACTCATGGCCGTGAACACCGCCGCCGCCACCACCGCCATGCCCAACATGAAAATCTGGAACACATGCAGCGCCGCCGTCCAGCGGGCGAGCTGGGTTTCTATGGCATCGACGAAGCGATCCACATGGCCCACAAATGCATCGGCCTCTTGCACCACATCCGGCATGGACCCACCCTGCGCAGCCACCCAGGTGGCGTGCAGCGTTTGCCATTCCTGCGTTATGTCTTCAAAACGTGCGCGCGCATCTTCACTCCAGGGCACGAACAAGGGGCGCATGGACGTTCCAGAGCGCAGCAAATCCAGGCTGTCATCAAATTGATCCGCCAGTTTTTGCAAGCGCTCAGCGTCGTCGGTCTTGATGGCCAAGGCCATGCGCACGGTGTACATGCGCAGGCGCCCCGCCTCGTTGATGGCCGCTGCGCCGCCTTCGAGCTTCCAGGTCACCCACAGGGTGAGGCCAATGGACACCATGGCCAAAAACAAAAAGGCGCAGCCCGTGGCCATCAGCCGGGTGGTCAGGGTGGGGGTCTGCTGCATGCGTGCGAGTGTACGGCTTGGCCAGCCTGCGAAAATGGCGGACTATGAATGCCCCCGCCTACATCCTCACCCTCTCTTGCCCCGACCGCCTGGGCCTGGTGCACGCCGTCTCCGGATTCTTGCTGGAGCATGGCGGCAATATCGAAGAAGCCGCGCAGTACAACGACCACGGTACGGGCCTGTTCTTCATGCGCGTGCAGTTTGCCTGCAGCCAGCACGATGCGGCCCAGCTGTGCAGCGACCTGGCGGCGTTTGCCCAGCCCTACCAGATGCACTGGCGGCTGCACGCCACCAGCGAACCCATGAAGACCGTGATCATGGTCAGCAAAGAGGGGCATTGCCTCAACGACCTGTTGTTCCGCTGGAAGTCGGGCCTGCTACCGCTGGACATTCGCGCCATCGTCAGCAACCACCGCGAGTTCTACCAACTGGCGGCCAGCTACAACGTACCCTTCCACCACATTCCCGTCACCGCCGCCACCAAGGCCCAGGCCGAAGCGCGCCAATACGAAATCATCGAGCAGGAAGGCGCTGAATTGGTGGTGCTGGCGCGTTATATGCAGGTGCTTTCGGACGATTTGTGCAGCAAACTCTCCGGGCGCGCCATCAACATCCACCACAGCTTCTTGCCCAGCTTCAAAGGGGCCAAGCCGTACTACCAGGCGCATGACCGGGGTGTGAAACTGATTGGCGCCACCGCGCACTATGTGACGGCCGACCTGGACGAAGGCCCCATCATCGAGCAAGATGTGGCACGCGCCGACCACACCGACACGGTGGAAGACCTGACCGCCCGCGGCCGCGACACCGAAAGCCAGGTGCTGGCCCGCGCCGTGAAATGGCACAGTGAGCACCGTGTTTTGCTCAACGGCCATCGTACGGTGGTTTTCCGATAAGGCCCTGCCATGTCCACGCCCAGCCCCGCCCCCATCCGGCGCATTCCGCCCATCCAGTGCCTTTTGACGTTTGAAGCGCTGGCGCGGCTGCGCAGCGTGACCCTGGCCGCCGATGAGCTGTGCGTGACGCCCAGCGCCGTCAGCCACCGCATCAAGCAACTGGAGCAGGCCATAGGCACGCGGCTGTTTGGCCGGGCGGATTTTTCCCTCACCACCGAAGGCAATGCCTACCTGGCCCATGTGCGCGAGGGCCTGTCCAGCCTGCAAAATTTTCCGCAGCAGGCCAGCACCCCTGGCAAACGCAAACTGCGTGTGGCCGTGACACCCACGTTTGCCCGCTCCATTTTGCTGCCCCGCTTGCGCCAGTTCACCGATACCTACCCCGAGATCGACCTCACGCTGCAAGTGTCCATTCCGCTCTTGGACGTGGTGGCCGAAGATGCCGATTTGACGGTGCGCTTTGGCACGGGCCGGTACGCCGATCTGGAACACCTGTGCCTGCTCAAAGACGAGGTACTGCCCCTGGCCTCGCCTGCTTTTGTGCGCGAACAAGGGCCGTTCGAGGCCAGCGCGGACATCGCCTCCCTGCCCTTGCTGCGCAGTCCGCTGGAGCCCTGGCGCACCTGGTTTGCCGCCCATGGACTGGACTGGCCCGAACCTACCGAGGGCTCGCAGCTCAACGACGTGGGGCTGATGTGCGACGCGGCTGCGGCGGGCATGGGCATTGCCCTGGTACGGCTCAAGCTGGCCACGGCCTGGCTGGACCAAGGCACCCTGGTGCGACTGGGCACCAGCGCCCCTTTTGCCAAGCCCATTGCCAGCCCGCACGCGCACTACCTGTGCTGGCGCACGGGCGCCATGGACCGCTGGGAAGTCAACGCCTTTGCCGACTGGCTGCGCCAAGTCTGCGCTTAAGACATGTGCGACACCTCCACCACACGGGCGCGCTCGGCCAGCTGGCGCACCAGCGCCCGGGCGCGGTCCCGGTTGGCGGCATCCAGGTTGGCATCCCATTCGTCCAGCAGGTAGTAACGGCAGCGGGTGTGCTCCACCAGTTCGCGCAGCACCTGGATTTGCCGTTCGCCGCTGGAGTAGCCCTGCTGCTCGACCTCGGCCTCCTGCGCACAAAACTCTTCAGCCTCGGGCGCATCGTCTTCTGTGGCGTCGTCGTCCCATTGCATGGAGGGCATGGGTGATTGGCCATTGAAGCGGAACCGGAGGCGGTCGTGCGCTGGCAGGTAAAACGCATCGCTCCCCCACTGGGCTTTGAGGGCGGCCAGCAAGGATGACTTGCCTGCCCCATTGCCGCCGCGCACACACAGCCAGCCCGTGGAGTGCGTGCCCACTTGGCGCAGCACCGCATCCAAAGAGCCACAGGCCAGGCGCTCTTGCCCCGCCTCCCCCATGGCGATCAAGGCAAAGTGCACGCGCTCCAGGGGGCGCACCGTTGGCTCGGGCCGCACATGCGCCATGGCGCCTTGCATGCGCGACCAGATGGCCACCAGCTCGTTGAGCCCCGTGGTGAGCTGGTGCAAATCCATGGTCATTTCCAACTGGCGCGGCAAAGTGGCGGCCAAACCGATGAGCAAAGCGGCGTTGCCCCGGTCGTCCCACACGATCCAGGCCGTGGCAGAGAGCACCACCCCCAGCGCCAGCACCCCGCTGAGCGCGCTCCAGCCCTCGCGCAGCATGATGGCGCGGATCTGCGCGCCCAGGGCCATGCGCCAGCGCTCGCGAAAATCCCTCTGCCACAGCCGCAGGTTGTAGGCATTGCCGGTGGCCACGTTGTCCCAGGCGGTGTAGGTGCGCGCCGTCATGCGGTTGGTCATGGCCTGGTTGTGCAAGTAGGCATGCGCCATGGGGCGGCGCAAGGCCCACTGCATCAGCACCAGCAGCACAAATGCCGCCGCATAGGCCATGGGCAGTGCAGCATCAATCGCCCAGCCAAACACGGCGGCGTTGAACACCACATTGGAAAACAAACGCAGGTCGTACTGGACGTCATAGACCAAACTGAAGCTGATCTGGAAGGCTTCGCCGGTCAAAAAGGGCTCCGTGGCCTCGCGCGCGGCGGCGTCGCCCAGCAGGTCGGTGCGGTTGCGGTTGCTGCGCACAAAAAACTGCAGGTAGCGCGCATACGCCGCAAAGCCCGCACGCTCCACGAAATACCAGCTTGCTGCGCCGGCAGCATACGACGCAGACTGGATGGCGGCCAGCTCGGCCAATGCACGCAGTGCCAGGTGGCCGTCGGCAATGTCGCGTGCAATGGCAATCACCCACCAAGTGGCGGCAGCGCCTGCGGCCTCTTGCAGCAGCACCAATGCCACCATGGCCCACAGCGCCGGGCTGCGGGCAAACGCCAGGAAATCCCGGGCACTGAGGGTGGGGGTGGGGGACAAACGGGAGGCCATGGGATGGGGTGGCATTTTGGGCAACAAAAAAGCAGGCTCAGCCTGCTTTTTTGTTGCGAAACGGTAGCAAGTCAAGAAAACTTGCCGGTTTCACTTTTTCTTTTTACCTTTTTTCTTTGCCATGGCAGTTTCCTTGGTTGGACACCCGCAACATGCGGGCAAATTCAGTGTAGCGCAGGCCAAAGGGCGCCGAAGACTGCGCACCCACTTTTTTTTGATTTTTTGCACGTTTCAGGGTTTTCACGGTTCTTTGCAAGATATATCACGCAGCCCAGACCAGGCTTCCCCTAGAGTAGCGCCATGACCGCCGCCCCAACCGCCTCCAGCCTCCAACCCCAGGAGCGTGCCGCACGCCAAAATCAGGTGGTGCAAGCCCTGCTTCAGCACCTGCCAGCCCATGCCTTGCTGTGGCAAGAAGAAGACACCACCCCCTACGAATGCGACGGCCTGACGGCCTACCGCCAGCGCCCCCTGGCCGTGGCACTGCCCGACACGGAAGCCCAGGTGCAAGCGGTGCTGCGCACTTGCCACCAGTTGGGCGTGCCCGTGGTGGCCCGGGGCACCGGCACAGGCCTCTCGGGCGGTGCCATGCCGCATGCGCTGGGCGTGATCCTGTCGCTGGCACGCTTTAACCGCATCCTGGCCGTGGACGCGGTCAGCCGCACGGCGCGGGTGCAATGCGGGGTGCGCAACCTGGCCATCAGCGAGGCGGCGGCCCCCCACGGCCTGTACTACGCGCCCGACCCCAGCAGCCAGATCGCCTGCACCATCGGCGGGAATATTGCCGAGAACTCCGGCGGCGTGCACTGCCTGAAATACGGCCTGACCATCCATAACGTGCTGCGCGTGCGCGGCTTTACCGCCGAGGGTGAGGAGGTCACTTTCGGCAGCGAGGCGCTGGACACACCGGGCCTGGATTTGCTCGCGGCCGTGATCGGCAGCGAGGGCATGCTGGCCGTGGCCATTGAAGTGACCGTCAAGCTGGTGCCCAAACCCCAATTGGCCCGCTGCATCATGGCCAGCTTTGGCGACGTGCGCAAAGCGGGCGATGCCGTGGCCGCCGTCATCGCGGCAGGCATCATCCCTGCCGGACTGGAGATGATGGACAAGCCCATGACCGCCGCCGTGGAAGATTTTGTGCACGCCGGCTACGACCTGGATGCCGCGGCCATTTTGCTGTGCGAGAGTGACGGCACGCCCGAGGAGGTGGAAGAAGAAATTGGCCGCATGAGCGCCGTGCTGCAGGGCGCCGGCGCGACCGCCATTGCCGTGAGCCGCGACGAAACCGAGCGCCTGCGCTTTTGGAGCGGACGCAAGAACGCCTTCCCCGCCAGCGGCCGCATCAGCCCCGACTACATGTGCATGGACTCGACCATCCCGCGCA
>CAZRFF010000041.1:0-11951 GCA_964599265.1 uncultured Simplicispira sp.
CAGCGCGCCGAAGAAGCCGCCGACGATCACCCCGGCCAGGATCAGCGCCAGCATGCTGCCCTTGCCCGCCAGCCTGGACAGCCCGAAGGCGACGAGCAGCGCGCCCATGCCAAAGCCGAAGGCCAGGCCGACCATGCCCCACAGCGGCCAGGCCAGCATGATCGCCAGCACCCCGCCGAACGAGGCGCCGGCCTGCACCCCGGCCACCTCCGGCCCGACCAGCGGGTTGCGGAACACCCCCTGCATCGCCGCCCCGGCCATCGCCAGGCCCATGCCGCACAGCGCCACGCCCAGGATGCGCGGCATGCGCACGATCTCCACCACCACCCAGGCCTTGTCGGTATAGGGCCGGGATTCGTTACAACCCGTGCTCAGCACGATCTTGGCGACATCCTGCAGCGGTACCGGGTAACGGCCCAGCGTCAGCGAAAAAAGCATCAACGCCAGCAGCGTGACGAAGAACAGCAGGATCAGCAGATCGGCACGCATGAACGGCGGACGGCGGCGCGCGGCGGGGCTGCCGGCATCTGCCAGCGCAACATCAGTAGGAAACGCCATGGCCGGCTCCTTTCATTGCGCCCACCTGGGTCGGCGCGCCGTCCAGCAGGCGCTCGAAGCCGGCTGCGCCCGCGTTGTCGCGCAGGTGCAGCATGGTGTCGAAGTCGCGGGCGGTGAAGGTGTAGCCGTACACTTCACGGTAGGTGTCGGCGATCTCTTCGTACAGCGAAGCCTCCCACTGTCCCTCGGGGTGCAGCAGCCGCGCCAGCCACGCCGCCAGCAGCGGCGCCTCCACCGGGCCGCTCATCCGCGATGCGCCGTCCGGTTGGCGATAGACACGCCGTTGCTGCACCGCATCGAGTGCGCGCAGTGCGGGGTTCTCGTACAGGGCCTGGGGCGCCAGCGGGTCGTGGGGCAATACCCGCAGCAAGATGGCCCGGGGATTGAGCCGATACATCTCCTCGACGTTCGTTGCCCCGTTGAACGGGTGGGTGTGCCGCACGGCGTTGCGCGCACCAGCGGCGCGCAGCAGGGCATCCAGCGATTCATGCCGTCCGCTCACGATGTGCAGTTGCTCGCTGCCGACGATCACCACATCGACCGGCTCCGCATCCGGCGGTACGCCCGCACCCGCCCGTGCAATGGCGCGGCGGTAGCGCTGCAGCAGCGCCTCGGCGCGGTCGGACTTGCCGGCCATCGTGCCGATCAGGCGGAACAGCGCGGCATTGTCAGGCTCGTCGCGGTCGTCCAATGTGATGACGGCCGGGTAGCCCGCCGTTTCCAGCAGGCTGCCGAAAAATTCGCCGGTGATCACCGTATCGGGCTCCTCGATCAGCACCTGCTCGATGCTGAGCATGTTCGTCTCCGCGCGGATGACCAGCGGCGTGCGCCGCGCGAAGCTGGGGAACAGATGGGTGAGCAGTTCATTGTGCGCCTCGCGCCAGAGGTAGGGGTAGAGCGTGGCGACGTGCGCATCGGTCTCGTCCACCGCCATGTAGTGCCAGACCATGGGCTGGTCGAACATCACGCGCCGCGCCGGAACGTCCAGCCGCACGCGGCGCTGCCGCATGTCCTCGACCACGGTGCCGGCCGACGGCGCCGCTTCCGCGCGCACATGCGGCGGCCGCATGGCAACCGTGAACACTGCGGTGCTCAACACCACCATGGCCGCAACGGCCGTCCAGTTCAGCCGTTGCGGCGCCACCCCCACGCCCGGGCGATCCATCAGGACAGCATGGAATAAAGCTGCGCCAGCGTCGTGGGCGCGTGCGCATGGGCGTTGGAGCCGTGCTCGCGCAGCCAGCGGTTGGCCTTGTCTGGCGACAGCGCGCCGAACTCCATCTCGCTCAGGCAGCGGCCGGGGCGTATCACGGCGGGGTGCATCGCCCGCAGCGGCTCGTTGGTCGTGATCAGGATCATCACCTTGAGCCCCTGGCCCAGCAGGCCGTCGGTCATGTTCAGCAGCCGCGACAGGCCCTGGCCCGTGGTGACGCGCGCCTCCGTCGTCATCAGCTCGCCAGCATCCTCCAGGATGATAAGCTTGCTGCGCTGGCGCGCCTCGCGCGCCGTGCGCCCGCCGTTGAAATTGGCCACGTCGAAGATGTAGGTCGGCGAGCCGCCGACGAAACGCTCGGGGTCGGTCATGAAGGCCGCATCGCACCACGGCTGCCACTCGCGCAGCAGCGCGCGCAGCGCGTGCGTCTTGCCGGTGCCGGGCGCGCCGTGCCAGAGAATCATGCGCTCCTTCGGGCAATCGCGCAGCGCGAGCAGCCGCTCCATGCCCTCGCCCACCTCGTTGGCGTAGTTGCCGCTCAGGTCAGCCCACCGGGGCGTGTCGAGCTTGCGCATCATCGCCTTGGGGTATTTGTCCGGGTCCAGTGCCCAGAAGGTGATGGGGACGATGGCATCGTCCTTGTCGTCGCCCACCTGCCGGGCAATGGCCGCGCAGGTTTCATGCACGGCATCGTAGTCCTTGCCGGCGGTGAGAATCTCGGCCCAGCCGTCGAGCACTTCGACCAGCGTGATCAGATCCTTGTCATGGCGCAGCAGCCAGGACTTGCGCTGGCCGTCAAAGCTCTCGCTGGCCTCCAGCCGCGACTTGAAGCCGCCCAGCATGTCGAGCGACCAGCCCTTGATGGAAATCTTCTCGCGCGCGATGTGGTGCAGCAGCTTGCCGTGGATCTCGCGGAAGTAGAACGCCACCGGCGTGTCGTGCAACCACGGCAGATTGCGGATGTATACGCCTGCGCCGGCGAGTTCGCTGCTCGTCGGAGCGTCTTGCAAGGGGAAAGTCATGGCAGTTTCCTTTGGGTTGAGGTGGAGTAAAAACAGGGTGCGCCGCATGCGAAGCGCTGGTAGCCAGCCGATGCGCGGTTGTCGTCGATCCGCAGCATCCGGTCGATGTCGTCGTCGGAGGCTTCGTAGCCGAAGGCCGTGCGGTACGCATCGCGGATCGCCGCGCGCAAGGGTTGCCGGGGCCGTGCCGCCGGATTGATGAGTTCGGCCATCCACTGCGCCAGCAGCGGCGCCTCGATGGGGCCGTCCATGCGTGCGGTGCCGCTGGGCATCCGGTAGACCTGGCGTCGCCGCACCGCTGAGATCGGCTCCAGCCGGGGGTCGGCATACAGATCCGATGGCGCAAGCCGCGTATTGCCCAGGTAGCTCGGCAGAAAGATGACGTCGGGGTCGAGCACGAACAGCGTTTCGGCGCTGAGCGGGCCATTGCGCAGCGGCAGATCGGCGCCCGCGTCGCGTGCGCCGAGCCAGTCCAGCGTGCGCAGAATGTCCGCATCCCTGACCCGCAGGACGAACTCCGCATTCGTCATCCATGCCACCTTGAGCGGCCGCGGTGCGGGCGCCACGTCCCGGCCGACTTCCTCCATCGCCCGCGCATGGCGGGCCAGCAGCGCGTCGGCGGCTTCGGGCCTGCCGCTCAACTGGCCGAACAGGCGGTACATGGTCTGCATGCCCGCCGTCTCGTCGCCCTCCATGCGGACCAGCCCGGGGTAGCGGACCTGCGCCAGCCCATCGGCGAACCACGACCAGGTCAGCACCAGATCGGGCTGCTCCAGCAGCACCTGCTCCACGCCCAGCGGCACCGCACCGACGTGCGTGAGCGCCACGCCCTTGGCGCGCAGGCCCGGAAACACCGCGCCCAGCAGCGTCGCGTCCACCTCGTCCCGCAGAAAGCCGGAGATCGCCGTGATGTGCGCGTCCGTGCCATCGGCCGCCAGGTAATGCCACAGCACCGGCGGAAACACCATCACCGACCGTGGCGCGCCCGTGACCAGCACCGGCTTCCCTGCCATGTCATCGACCTGCCGCACCGGCGGCGCCAGCACGGGCGCTGGCGGCTGCGGTGGCCCCAATGCCATGAGGCAGGCCGCTGCCGCGATACCGGCCACCGGCGCGGCCCCCAGCAAGGTACGTGCAGGCATCAGAACCGTGCGGTGACGGACAGCGCGACCGAGCGCGGCGCGGTCGCCGCGTTCTGGCCAGCCCACATCCAGTAGCTCTTGTTGCCCAGGTTGGTGGCGCTGAGCCGCAGCGTCACCGGCGTCGCGCCGAACTTCGTCGCGTAGCGCAGGCCCGCGTCGAACAGGGTGTAGCCCGCCAGCTTGTCCTTCTCGTAGTTGTCGGCATACGACTTGCCCGTGTAGTACACGCCGCCCGTCAGCGTCAGGCCGGGGACGGAGGCCACGTCGTATTCCACCGAGAGCTTGGCCATCTGTTGCGCGATGCCCCAGGGCACATAGCCCTTGGTGCTGGGGCTGGCGGCCGTCGCGGCATTGGCCGATACCACTTCCGCCTTCATCAGGGTCAGGCCCCCGAACACGGTCAGCCGTGGCATCGGGCGTCCAACGGCCGTTAGTTCGACGCCGGTGAAGCGCTGCTTCCCGTCGGTCGCGAACGTATAGGTGCCGTTGCCGTTGTCGAGGTAGCGCGTCGATGCCTGCTCCAGGCGGAACAGTGCCCCGCCGAGCAGCATGCCGCCGACATCCGCCTTGGCGCCGACCTCGACCTGCTTGCTGACCGTCGGCTCCTGTATCTGGTTCGCATTGGCGACGGGCAGGCCGTTGTAGGTCGTGCCGGCGGTATTGCCGCTGTCGAGTGCCTCGGCATAGGTCACGTAGGTGGAGAGCCCATCGCGTGGCTTGTAGACCAGCGCACCCGTCGGAGACAGTTTTCCCTTCTCGTATTGGGAACTGCCATTTCTGTAGTCCGCCTCGATCTTTGTGTAGCTGAGGCTGGTCAGCACGGACCATTTGCCCATGCTGAGCTCATCGCCGGCCGTGTAGGTTCTGTAGCGAAAGAGAGAACCCCACCGCCCATTCGGATTCAGCGAGGATTCCGGCCGAGGATAGATGGCGTGATCCCCCATCGCCACCGTGCCGAGCGTGGGCGGCGTGACTGGTGTGAGGGTGCCGGCCCGTTGGTCATAGTCATAACCGGCATAGCCCAGCGTGAGCTTGTTGCGGGCGCCCAGGATATGGGCGCTGTAGTCCAGGTACAGGTACCCGGTGTCCACGTCGTAGTCCTGCCCCCCGCCCGGCGAGTACGTCGTCGTATAGGTTCCGTCGCCATTGATCCGGTTGTTGCTCGTCAGGTAGTCCGGCAGATGCCGGGTCTTGTGTTGGTAGGCCGCCCGGATGCCAAGGCTCTCGTTGATGTCCCAGTCGAACTTGCCACCCACTTTCTCGACGCGGGTGCGGAAGTACGTCCACGGCTGCCCCCAGTTTTCATCGACGGCTGGCGCAGCGGGGCGCACGGCGTCCGGCGCCTTGCTCCAGGTTGTCTGGTTGCCCGAATTCTCCTGGTCGCTGTACGAGTAAAAGCCCTGCCACGCCATGCCCTTGACCGGCTCCCAGCCCAGGGAGGCGCGGACGAAGGAGCGCTTGTGCCGCCCGTCCTTGGACAGGTCGCCGTCCTGGGTCAAGGCATTGAGCCGGTACGACAGCATCCCGCCTTCGTCGATGTTGCCGCCCAGATCGGCATGGACGAAGCGGCTGGAGCCGCCATAGCTGCCAGCCGTGATGTCGTTGATCCGTTCGTGCGTTGGGTTCTTGTAGACGTAATTGACGCGGCCGCCGGGCTGCGTCGCGCCGTAGAGGAAGTTCGTCGGCCCCGTGATGACCTGCATGCGGTCCAGCGCCTCGATGTCGATCACCTCGGTGCTGTCGCCGTGCATGCCGTCATCGAGCGCGAAGCGGGAGAAGACACCGCGCATCACGACGGGGCCGAACGAGAAGGACGACGACGGCCTGGCCAGCTGCGTCTGCGGATTCATCTTGTAGAGCTGGTCGGGCGTGGCCGTCACGCTGTTCTGGATCAGCTCCTGCGGCATCACGGTCATCGACCAGGGCGTATCCAAAACCGGCTTGTCGCCCAGGGGGCCGAGCTTGCGGACAGTCTCGGTTTTGTAGCCCTCTTGGGCGCTTCCGTCCCTGGGAGTTTCGCCGGTCACCACCACTTCCTTCAGCGACGGTGTGTCGGCGGCTCCTTGCGCTGCCGCAGGGTGCGGCAGGCCCATGATGCCGAGGCAGGACAGCAGAATGCCTGCCGGGTAGCGGGTGTTCGCCATTGCGGTGTTCCTAGAACTTGACCGTGGTCGAGAAGGCCACGGTGCGGGGTGCTCCCAGGGCAGGGCCCGTGCTGATGTAGTAGTGCTTGTCGAAGAGATTCGATATGCCCAGCCGGAAGATGGCCGGTTTGTCGTAGAGCCGGGTTTCGTAGCGCAGGCCCAGGTCTGCCACGGTGTAGCCCGCGCTGGTCGCCCGGTAGTCCTTGAGGGCGGGCACGTACTCCACGGAGCTTCTGTACGATGCGCCGCCCGTGAGGTACAGGCTGCGCAAGAACGGCAGCGCGTACTCTGCGTACAAAGAGAGCTTTGCCTTCGGAACGAAGGTGGGGATATTCCCCTGGTCGCGCGCCAGGTTGGTCTTTGTGACCTTTGCGTCGATGAAGCTGGCGCCGCTAAAGAGGGTCAGGTTTTCCGTTGCCTTTCCAGATGCCGTGAGTTCGATTCCGTGGTGAACCTGGCGGCCGTCCTGCGTGCGCGTCCGCGTGCCATCGGCATGGTTGTCGTCATACAAATTGGCTTGGTCGAGCTGGTACAGCGCGGCGGTCAGCAGCATGCCGCCCAGCGTGGTCTTGGCGCCGATCTCGATCTGCTTGCCGATGGTGGGCGGCAGGAACTGGCCCGCGTTGGTATAGGGCGGGCTTGCGCTCGTGGAAACCTGCGTGCCCGATTGCAGAGAGCGCATGTAGGTCGCGTAGAGCGAAAGATCGGGGCGGGGCTTGAAAATCAGCGAGACCGTCGGCGTGGTCGCGGCACTGTCGTATGCCGATGTGGTCGTTTCACTGGTGTTGTACGCGTAGGCCTTGATGCTTGCGTGGTTGATGCCGACCAGTGCCGACCAGCGTTCGTTGAAGGTGATGTCGTCGCCAATCAGCGTGTTGGTGTAGCGCTGCCGCATGCTGACGTACCGCCCCTGCTGGCCCAGTTCGGGCCATGTGACCTCGGGGGCGTTCAATGCTGTGGTGAGGTCTGGAAAGTAGAACTCCTGCCAGTTGTTGCCGTCCTTGTGGGGCCGCACCTGCATGGCGCTGGTGTTCATCCCGAATGTCAATTTGTGGTCGATTCCAAGGGCACTGAATTTCAGGTCGGCATAGAGATAGCCGCCATCGCTCCAGCTTCTGGAGTCAACCAGTTTGGACGAGTCGATGTAGGCCCCGCCCACGTCGTCGATCCAGTACGTCGCGGTTTTGTATGCCTGCGTCTCCCAGAGCCTGAGGTAGCCCGCCCGCACGGAGAGCGGGCCGGAGGGGGTCCAGGTAAGGTTCGTCCCAAGCCGCTTTGCAGTGAGGTCGCTGTAAGTCCCGTCGTTGGTAAACAAGCGCCGGTTGTCGGTGTTCCTGGCGGGCGGGTATGCGCTGGCGCCCCAGATCAAGAGATAGTTGTCGGGCTTGTTGACGTTGCGCGTTTCGTGCGAGGCGTCGAACTGGACCAGCAGGTCGCGGCTGAGGTGCCAGTCGAGCGCGCCGCTGAGCATGTTGCGCGCACTGCGCTGCCCGCGCAGCATCGTCTCGCCGTCCTGGGTCAGCACGTTGAGCCGGTAGCCGAACCTCTCGTTCTCACCAATCGGCCCGCCGAGGTCGGCGTGCGCGTACCACTGCCCATTGCCGTAGTTCCCGAGCGTGAGGTCACGCAGGGGGTACGGTGTGGGACGCTTGCTGACCAGGTTGTTCACTCCGCCGACGTTGCCGGCGCCGTACAGAAAGCCCGAGGGGCCGCTCAGGGTTTCTATCCGCTCCAGATCCTCGGTGGATGTGCTGAGCCACGACCAGCGCATGGGGATGCCATTGCGGGTAACTTCCACATTGTTGAAGCCGCGTATGTTGGCGTTCAGATACCCGCCGTTGTTTGCCGTGGCGCCGCCGGGCGATGCGGTGGGAATGTAGAGAAGAAGCCTGTCGGTCGATGGCGCGATCATGTTTGCCATCAATTCGGCTGGCACCGAGTGGATGGAGTAGGGCGTGTCCTCGATCGGCTTGTCGCCCCAGGGACCCGTCGCCTTGGCCATTTCGGGCCTGTACCCCGCCTGCGCGCTGCCTTCAAACGGTGCTTCCGCTGCCACGACGGTCACTTCTTTCAAGGCAGCCGTACCGCCGCCCCTGACCGCAAGCGCGCCATCTGCGGCCATGGTGGCTTTCAATCCACTCCCCGCCAGCAGCTTGTCCAGCGCCTCCCGCGGTTCCATGGTGCCTTGCACGGCGGGCGCCTGCATGCCTTTGAGCAAGGCGCCGTCCACGGCAATGCTGCGTCCCGACAGCCGTGCCAGTTGCTGGATCGATGTGGAAAGCGCCTGCGCCGGAAGATCCACGGTGACGGGCGCGGCATGGGCTGTGGCGGAAATGGCAAGGACGAAGGCGGCGATGGTGGCCCGCCGCAGGCATGGAAAGGTCGCGTGGTTCATGAAGGTGGGTGCCCGGAGGAAAAAATGCTTCTTGCTTCTCCTTGGGTACACGGTTCAGGAACCGGAACTCCCCCCCACCGGGAAGAAAATCTGCCGCGCCGTGGCGGCCAGGCGTGCGCAGGTGCCGCGACCGGATGCGGCATTCAGCCTGGCGGGCGCTCCCTCTGGCTTCGCCGCCTCTGCCGATGGCGTGCCTGCATGGCCTGGGCGAGGGCGCTGCACCGAATGCCGGATTCGAGGTCGCTCCAGGTGTCGGCGATGGCCGCATAGGCGGCGGCATGGGCCGTCCTGGCGGTGAGCCAGGTTTCGAAGCGGCCGCGCTCGGGGTCGTCGGGCGTGGCGCCGGACATGCGCACGAACCAGCGTGCCGCTTCTTCCTTCAGTGGATTCATGTTGCCAGTGCGTCGCGGACGGCGCAGATATCCAGCAGCGCACGCGCGATCTGGCGTTCGACGGTGCGCGGCGTGAGGCCCTGGCGGGCGGCGATCTCCCGGTAGGTATAGCCTTCGATGCGGAACAGCCAGAAGATCTCGCGGCAGCGCGGCGACAGGCAGTTCAGTACCTGTTGCATGGCCTGCAGGCGTTGCCTGAGGTCAGCCAGGCGTTCTGGTGAAGGGACGAATTCGGCGGAGCCGTCGAGCGCTGCGGGGGCTTCTTCCGCGTCCGGGAGCTCCACCCAGCGGGACGCGTCGCGGAACTGATCCACCAGCGCATTCCGCACGATGGCGCGCAAATAAACCTGTGGCTCCTGGAGCGGCGCGCGTTCATCGGCCAATGCCAGCCGGATCAAGGCATCGTGCAGGATATCGTACGCGCGGTGCAGGCAGTGGGTTTGGCGCCGTATGTTGCCCAGCAAATCGGTGTAGGCCCAATTCAGGTCGATGCCGTGCCAGATCATCGCCAAGGCCATTTCTCATCAACGCACCAGCCGGTGCCGTGGGCATGTGTCCACGCCATGCGCTTGCAGCCGGTCAGGCTTGCTTCGCAACCAGGAGCGCAGGGATTTATTACGGGTCATAGGGTTGTTCCCGTACCAACAAGCTGGATTTCGTTATATACGAGTTAACACAACGATCATACCAAGCCGGTATGCCCGTGTGCGTCGGCGGGGGCGCCTGTGCCCTCGAACTTTGATGTGAAGCAAACAAAGCCACCATTCCTCTGTGGGAGCACCCGGCGCGCGCGCCCTGCCTGGGCGCATACAATGCCCTGTTTACCGCCGGGTGGCTTTTTCAGGCGCTGGCCCGGAATGGTTTGCCTTTTCAATCATCCAACGTGGGGTTTTGTTCGTGTTTATTTCTTCTGCATTTGCCCAGACCGCACCCGCTGCCGGTGGTGGTGACCTGATGACCACCCTCTCTGGCATGCTGCCGCTGGTGCTGATGTTCGTGGTGCTGTACTTCGTCATGATCCGCCCCCAGATGAAGCGCCAGAAAGAGCAGCGCGCCATGATCGACGCCCTGGCCAAGGGCGATGAGGTGGTGATTGCCGGCGGCATGCTGGGCAAGATCACGCGCATGGGCGACCAGTACCTGGGTGTCGAAGTGGCTTCGGGTGTGGAAGTGCAATTCCAGCGCGCTGCCGTGGTGCAGGTGCTGCCCAAGGGCACCATCAAGTAAATCAATCCCCACGGGCGCGTACGCCCTGGGGAGGCCCTTGCGCGGCCTGGTGCTGGCAAGAGGGAAATGAGGCGTCAATATGAACCGTTACCCGGTATGGAAGTACGTGATCCTGGTGGTCGCGCTGCTCATTGGGGTGCTCTACACCCTGCCTAATTTTTTTGGTGAAGCGCCAGCCGTGCAAGTGTCTTCGGCCAAAGCCACCATCAAGGTGGACGACGCCGTGCTCAAGCGCGTGCAAGAGGCTTTGAGCGGCGCCGGGCTGACCCCCGATTACGTGAACCTGGAGGGCAACTCGGTGCGTGCGCGCTTCGATACGCCCGACAACCAGCTCAAGGCCAAGGACGCCATCCAAAAGGCGCTCATTCCCGATACGGCCGACCCTGCCTACATCGTCGCGCTCAACCTGGTGTCGCGCTCGCCCAACTGGCTCACCGCCCTGCACGCCCAGCCAATGTACCTGGGCTTGGATTTGCGTGGCGGCGTGCACTTCATGCTGCAGGTGGACATGCAGGCCGCGCTCACCAAGCGGGCCGAGTCCCTGGCGGGCGACATCCGCTCCACCCTGCGCGACAAGAACATCCGCCACAGCGGCATTGCGCGCGAGGGCCAAGCCATCGACATCAAGGTGCGCGACGAAGCCACGCGCCAGGCCACCAGCAACCTGCTGGCCGACCAGTTCAGCGAATTGCAGGTCGTGGTCACGCCCGAAGGCGATGAATTCAAGCTGCGCGCCAGCATCAAGCCCGAGGCCGTGCGCAAGGTGCAGGAGCAGGCGCTCAAGCAGAACATCACCACGCTTCACAACCGTATCAACGAACTGGGCGTGGCCGAGCCGGTGATCCAGCAGCAGGGCCTGGACCGCATCGTGGTGCAGCTGCCCGGCGTGCAGGACACGGCCAAGGCCAAAGACATCCTGGGCCGCACGGCCACGCTGGAAGTGCGTCTGGTCGATGAAGGCACTGAGGCCCGCGCCGCCGAACGCGGCCAAGGCCCCGTACCTTTTGGCGACGAGAAATACCTGGACCGCAATGGCCAGGCCATCATCGTCAAAAAGCAGGTCATCCTGACGGGCGAAAACCTCACCGACGCCCAGCCAGGTTTTGACGGCCAGACGCAAGAGCCCACCGTCAACCTCACGCTGGACGCCAAAGGCGCGCGCATTTTCAAGGACGTGACGCGCGAGAACATCAACAAGCGCATGGCCATCATCCTGTTCGAAAAGGGCAAGGGCGAGGTCATCACGGCGCCGGTGATCCGCTCTGAAATTGGCGGTGGCCGCGTGCAAATCTCGGGCCGCATGACCACCATGGAGGCCAACGACACGGCCCTGTTGCTGCGCGCCGGTTCCTTGGCCGCGCCCATGGAAATCATCGAGGAATACACCATCGGCCCCAGCCTGGGCGCCGACAACATCGAGCGCGGCATCCACAGCGTGGTCTGGGGCATGGTGGCCATTGCCGCCTTCATGTGCGTGTACTACATGCTGTTTGGCGTGTTTTCCACCATCGCCCTGGGTGTGAACGTGTTGCTCTTGCTGGCCATCTTGTCCATGCTGCAAGCCACCCTCACGCTGCCCGGTATTGCCGCCATGGCCTTGGCGCTGGGTGTGGCCATCGACTCCAACGTGCTGATCAACGAGCGCATCCGCGAAGAGCTGCGCGCTGGCGCCTCGCCGCAGTCCGCCATTGCTGCGGGTTATGAGCGTGCCTGGGCCACCATTCTGGACTCCAACGTCACCACCCTGATCGCTGGCCTGGCGCTGCTCGCCTTTGGTACGGGCCCGGTGCGCGGTTTTGCCGTGGTGCACTGCATCGGCATTCTGACCAGCATGTTCTCGGCGGTGTTCTTCTCGCGT
>CAZRFF010000042.1:0-11873 GCA_964599265.1 uncultured Simplicispira sp.
AGCCCGGCCAGCAGGCCCAGCAGGTCGCCCAGCCAGGCCCGCGGCTGCGCGGCCTGGGCCGGGCCCAGCAGCCCTTCGCCCAGGGCCAGCCCCACGCCCGCAAAGGCCCCGGCCAGCCCCAGCCACTGCCAGCCGCGCAGCCCCTCGCCAGGCACAAAGCGCGGCAGCAGCAGCGCCACCCAGAACGGCGAGCAGTACAAAAACACCGTCAGCCGCGAAGCCGTGGTGTACTGCAGGCCGATGTAGATGCAGGCGAACTCAGCCGCAAACAGCGCCCCGGCCAGTACCCCGGCCGCCATCGCGCCCCGGGGCTCGTGCGCGCTGCCCAGGCGCACTCCGCGCCACAGGCACCACGCCAGCACCGCCACCGTGGCCATGGCAAAGCGCACAAAGGCCTGGAAGACGGGCGCCACCTCGGCCACCGTGGCCTTGACCAGCACCTGCTGAAAGCCCCAGAACAGGCAGCAGGCCAAAAGAATGGAAACGGCAGTGGCGTCGAGGTGGTGCAGGCGCGAATGTGGCATGGCGCCGATGCTATAGCACCGCGCCCCGCCCCTCTATCCGCCAGGTGACCGCAGACCAGCCGGTCAAGGGCAAACCCAGGCGCCGTTGCTGCGCGTGAACAGCTCGTTGCCGTAGAACAGGGCATTGCCATCGCGGGCCAACGCCCACGAGCTACTGCTGGCGTAACCGCGCGAGATCGCGGCTTGCCGCTGCCATGCAGTGCCGCTGCGTGTAAACAATGCCATGTAAAAAGAACTATCTTTCGACATGGGGCCGCACGAGAGATCGGCGGCATGGATAGCGCGTCCAGAGGGGTCTTCTGACCAATTCGACGCCAAGACAGCAAGGGTGTTGCCGTCGTCGGACAGTTGCATGCTGCTGTAAGCGCCTGCCGCAATGTCCATGAAGTAGTGAATACCCACAGGAATGCTGGCTTGCTGGCTCCAGGTGCCGTTGTTTTGCTGGGTGAAGACCAGGGCAAAGGATGGAATGGTCTTATCACGGTATGTGGCACCTTGGTTCACCGCCAAGGTCTTGCCATCACGTGCCAGAGCCATGAGATCGGCGGATTTATCGCCTGTTTCTAACAAGGCTTGTTGGGACCAAGTTGCTCCGTTGCGAGCGTAAATCACGACGGCACCCATGGACTTGTATGGGGTTTTCGAACTCAATTCAATCGGCATGACCAGTAAGCTGCCGTCAGCGGACAGTGCCAATCTAGGGCCGGACATCCCAGAGACAGACACCGCGCATGGCTGTTGGCAGGCCGACGGGGTGGTGTTGGGTTCGAGTGAGGCTTGCTGGCTCCAGGTACTGCCGTTGCGCTGGTAGATGTAAGAACGTGTCCCGGAAGGGATGAGGTCACCTTGGGATGGCACCCATTCATTGATGGCCAGGGTGTTGCCGTCGTCAGACAGCGCCAAGTCTCTTCCGAACCAAGCATTGCCGGAGCGCAACAGGGCTTGCTGCTGCCATGGATGGGCGGTGCTGCTGCGTGTAAAAACAAATACGGGGGAATTGGTATCGGGGCTGGGCTGTCCGATGGCGAGTGTGAGGCCGTCTTTGGACTGCGAATGGAAGATCGGAACCCTGCCGGAAGGGAATTCGTAGCTGTATTCATTGACGATGGGTGCTGTAAAGGCGCCGCATCCTTGGGCATCGCACGCACGCAGCCGGTAGGTGGCGTTGATTTGCGTAGCCAGATCGGGGGCCGGACCGCTGGGGTAGAAGGTTCCGGTGAACGCCTGCGAACCCCTGGACTCATACCTGAAGCCCCTCCAGTCGCCGTAGGCGGCGTCGTCCGCCTTGGCCTCAGGCAGTGGGCCGGGGCCGTCGGGATCCACATGCAGTTCGTAGCGGGTGGCGCCCGGCGTGGCGGTCCATCGGAAGTTCAATATGAATGTGAAGTTCGTTGGGGCCGCAAGGCTGGGCGCAGGGGGCGGCGCCGCACCGTCAGAGCCCCCGCCGCAGCCCGCCAGGGCCGCCAGGGCAAAGCCCAGGGCCGCAGCGGTGCGCAAAGGGTTCATGGTGCGCAATCGCGCGGGGATCCAATCGGTGGTACAGGTCATCCCAAACAGCTTTCTTGAAAACGGGCGGTGCGGCCACAGTCTGCCGCCGCAGGACAATGGTATGCCGGGCGATTGGAACACTGCCGATTTGAAAGCAGTGTTTTTGTTTGTTTCGCCGTATCGGCAAGGCTGCGAGGGGCCGGTTCGGGCGGCGCCACGGTACACTTGCCGCAATTTTTGCCTGCTTGCATAGCACCATCCCACCCATGGCCGAACCCATGGCGGGTTCCACCCGCACCCACCATTTCGACCTCAAGAGCGCCCAACTGCCCGTGGTGGCCGTGGTGCTCAAGTCCACCGACGCCCAGGCGTTTGCCGCCGACCTGGCCGAGCGCCTGGCCGCCGACCCGGATTTTTTTGACAACGACCCCGTGCTCATCGATCTGGCGCAGGTGCGCGAGGCCGCCGACCCCGTCGATTTTGCCGCCCTGTGCGCTGCGCTCAAGGCGCACCGCACCCGGCCCGTGGCCGTGCGCGGCGGCAGCGCGGCGCAGATGGAGGCGGCGCATGCCGCAGGCCTCATTGCCGCCCCCGAGGCCGCACCCGTGCGCGAGGCCCCGGCGCCAACCCAGGCAGTGGTGCACGAGGTCGTGCGTGAAGTGCGGATCGAAGTGCCGGTGGAAGTCCCCGTGCAGGTGCCCGCCCCCGCGCCCGATGCCGTCATCGTGGACAAGCCCCTGCGCTCGGGCCAGCAGGTGTATGCGCGCGGCACCGACCTCATCGTCATGGCCATGGTCAGCTTTGGTGCCGAAGTGATTGCCGACGGCAACATCCACGTCTACGCCCCATTGCGCGGCCGGGCCATTGCCGGTGCGCGGGGCAACACGGCGGCGCGCATTTTTTCCACCTGCATGGAACCGCAGCTCGTCTCCATTGCCGGCATGTACCGCACCACCGAGACCGAACTGCCCGCCGCCGTGCGCGGCAAACCCGCCCAGGTGTGGCTGGAAGGCGAAAAAATCCACATCGAGCCCCTGGCTTGACCCATTGACAAACCCAACCCATAGAGAACTGCAACACATGGCCAAAATCGTCGTCGTGACCTCCGGCAAAGGTGGCGTGGGCAAAACCACCACCAGCGCCAGCTTTGCTTCGGGCCTGGCCCTGCGCGGCTTCAAGACCGCCGTGATCGACTTTGACGTCGGACTGCGCAACCTCGACCTCATCATGGGCTGCGAGCGCCGCGTGGTGTACGACCTGGTCAACGTCATCCAGGGCGAAGCCAACCTCAACCAGGCGCTCATCAAGGACAAACAGTGCGACAACCTGTTCGTGCTGGCTGCCAGCCAGACGCGCGACAAGGACGCCCTCACGCAGGAAGGCGTTGAAAAAGTGCTCAAAGACCTGGCCGACATGGGCTTTGACTACATCGTCTGCGACTCGCCTGCCGGGATCGAGAGTGGCGCCCTGCACGCCATGCACTTTGCCGACGAGGCCCTGGTGGTGACCAACCCCGAGGTGTCCTCGGTGCGCGACTCCGACCGCATCCTGGGCATGCTGGGCAGCAAGACCCAACGTGCCATCGACGGCGGCGAACCCATCAAGGAGCACCTGCTCATCACCCGCTACAACCCCAGCCGCGTGCAGGACGGGCAGATGCTGAGCCTGGAAGACATCCAGGACATTTTGCGCATCAAGCTCATTGGCGTGATCCCCGAGTCCGAAGCCGTGCTGCAATCGTCCAACCAGGGCATTCCCGCCATCCACGCCAAGGGCAGCGACGTGGCCGAGGCCTACCAGGACGTGATCGCGCGCTTCTTGGGCGAGGAGCGCCCCCTGCGCTTCATCGACGCTGAAAAACCCGGCTTCTTCAAGCGCTTGTTCGGAGGCAAGTAAACCATGGCCTCGTTCCTGTCTTTTCTTCTGGGCGAGAAGAAAAAAACCGCCAACGTCGCCAAAGAGCGCCTGCAAATCATCCTGGCGCACGAGCGCAGCGGCCGCAACGCCGGCCAGCCCGACTACCTGCCCGCCCTGCAAAGCGAGTTGGTGGCGGTGATCTCCAAATATGTCAAGATCAACCCCGAAGACCTCAAGGTGCACCTGGAACGCCAGGACAACCTGGAGGTGCTGGAAGTCAAAATCGAGCTGCCCGACGCCGCCCCCGCCCGGTGACCGGTGGTGTCGCTGCCGTGGCGCTCGCTATTTGTGCAGCGGCCGCGCCACGTTGGGCGAGAGTTTGCCCAATGGGTGCTCGGTGTAGAACATGCCGCCGTGGTAGAGCAGGGGCGACGCGCCCGGCTGGTGGCGGCAGCGCTCCACCTGCGCCACGAAAATGGTGTGGTCGCCCTCCACGTACTGGCTGCGGTTGCGGCACTCAAACACCGCCGCCGCCCCGTCGATGATGGGCACGCCCTGGACGTTGGCCTGCCAGGGCACGCCCGCCCAGCGGTCGATGCCGCGCGTGGCAAAGCGCTCGCCCAGGGCGCGCTGCTCCACCGCCAGCACATGGATGGCGTAGTGCGTGCACTGGTTGAACACGGGCAGGGAGGTAGTCTGGTGCGCCATGCTCCACAGCACCAGGGGCGGGTTGAGCGCCACCGAATTGAACGAGCTGGCCGTCAGGCCCACCGGCGCACCGTCGGGCGCACGGGCCGTGACGATGGTCACACCCGTGGCAAACATGCCCAGCGCATTGCGGAATTCGCGGGCCGAAAACGGCAAGGGGTGGTCGGTGGCGTGGCTCAATGCGATCGGGGGGCAAAGGGGTGGGCGCTATTATCCAGGGCGTTGTCCACTTTGGCTGTTGCACGGGCATTGCCCGGCGCAGATTTTTTCTTTCCATGGTTTTGTTTTTCTCTTGGCGCACTGGGGGGCTGTGGCTGGGGCTGGCGGGTTTGGCCCTGGCAGCAGGCGCTACCGCACCGCCCCAAGGGGCCGGGGCGCCCACCGCCTGCGCGCTGTTCCAGGCACGCTTGCCGGGGGTTTCGGCCCAGCAGTGCAAAGCCGCGCAGCTCACACCCAGCGGCCAGCGCTCACAGCAGGGCAGGCCACTGTTTTGGCGCGATGTGCTTCCTGCCGCTGTGCCGCCTCCGGGCACTGGCGCGGCGCGCGGTACGGCCATGCAAGGGGTTGCTTTTTCCAAGGCTGCGGAGCCCCTGCGGGTCTTGGTCGTCGGGGCCATCCACGGTGACGAACTGAGCGCAGCTTCGCTGGCCATGCACTGGATTGCCCAGGCAGAAAAAACCGACCGGCCCGTGCACTGGCGCTTCATTCCCGTGCTCAACCCCGATGGGTTCCTGGCCCCGCGTCCCACGCGGGTGAATGCGCGCGGCGTGGATTTGAACCGCAATTTCAACACCCCCCGCTGGGAGCAGGAGGCGCCGCAATGGTGGGCCAAACGGGCCCGCAAGGACCCACGCCGCTGGCCCGGCCCCAAACCCTTGTCAGAGCCAGAATCGCAGTTCTTGCACGACCAGATGGACAGCTTCCATCCCCACCTGGTGGTAAGCATCCACGCGCCCTATGGCGTGCTCGATTTTGACGGCCCGCACGAACCGCCCCAGCGCCTGGGCCGTCTGCGCCTGGACCGGGTGGGCGTTTTTCCGGGCTCGCTGGGGCACTACGGCGGCGTGTTGCAGGGCATGCCCGTGGTCACCATCGAATTGGAGCATGCCCTCAAGCCCCCCCGCGAAGCCGAGGTGCGTGCCATGTGGAGCGATTTGCTGCGCTGGATGGATGCCCGCCTGCTGCCGCCCGAGCCCAGGGGGGCGGCGCAGGCCAAGCAATAAAGCGCTGGCGGGTACAAATTATTTCATCCGACTGGGCACCCGATGGCGGGGCGGCGCATGCCATGATGGTGTGCATTGCACGCCCCCAACAACATCGGAGACTCCCATGAAACATTCCCGCTATCGCCTGGCCCTGGGTGCCGCTGCCCTGGCCATGCCCCTGCTCGCATCGGCGCAGACCAACAACACGGTGTCCGTGGGCGTAGTGGGCCCCTTCAGCGGCCCCTCGTCCGACTTTGGCAAACCCATGCTGCAGGGGTTGCAAATGGCGGTGGACGAGATCAACGCCGTGGGCGGCTATCTGGGGCGGCCCCTGGCGCTGGTGGTCAAGGACGACAAAGGTGATCCGGACACGGGCCTGAAGGCGGCGCAGGAACTGGTGGGGCAAAAGGTCGTGGCGACCATCGGTTTCTGCAATACGGGGGTCGCCATGAAAGCCCTGGATGTCTTTCAGACCGCACAGGTGCCGCTCATCATCCCCTGTGCGACGGGCACGCCCCTCACTGCCAAGTACCCGTCAGCGCAGAGCTACGTTTTCCGCACCTCCCCGCGCGACAGCATCCAGGCGCCGTTTGTGGTGGACGACATTCTGCGCCACGGTTGGAACAAAGTAGCGGTGTTTGCTGACACCACAGGCTATGGCGAAGCCGGTCTCAAAGACGTGGAGGCTGCGCTGGCGGCGCGCAAGCTCAAGGCCGTGCACGTCACGCGCTTTCCCTTGGGCGTGACGGATTTGCGCAAAGAGCTGCAGGCCGCGCGCGAGGCTGGGGCCAACGTGATTTTCAGCTACACCGTGGGGCCAGAGAACGCCACCATCGCCAACGCGCGGCAGGCGCTGGGCTGGAAAGTGCCGCAAGTGGGCGCCTGGACGCTGTCCTTCCCCTTCTTCATCGACGGCGCCAAAGACGCGGCCGACGGCGCACTGATGGCGCAAACCTTTATTGCCGAGCCCAGCAACGAGCGCCGCGCCGCCTTCTTGAGCAGCTTCAAGCGCAAATATGGCCAACGCATGGCCGTGCCCATGGCGGCGGCCCAGGGTTACGATGCAGCCTACTTGCTCACCTACGCATTGTTGGGGATTCGCGACGGCAAACTGCAAGGGCCGCAGATGAAGGCGGCGCTGGAAAACATCCCGCGTGTGTACTATGGCGTGGTGGCTACCTACGAGCACCCCTTCACGGCAGAAGACAAAGATGCCATCACCCAGAATATGCTGGTCATGGGCAAGGTGCAGGGGGGCGGTGTGACCTTTGCCTACCCCGAGGATGCCAAGCGCAACCTGATTGTGCAGCGCAAAAAAGCGCCTTGAATGCCCGGCCACGCGCATCCATTAATTTTGTTTACATTGCATCAATGTCACTTATAATGCGGCATCGGCCCATACCGGGCTTGTTGTCGCAATGTATGAGTACCTACGATCCTGCCGCCCTTGAATGCCTTGCCGCCATTGTGGAAGAGGGGGGCTTCGAGCGCGCGGCGCAGCGGCTCAATGTCACGCAATCGGCGGTTTCGCAGCGCTTGCGCGCGTTGGAAGCGCAGGTGGGTTCGGTGCTCATCGTGCGCAGCAGGCCGCTCAAGCCCACGGCGGCAGGGCAATTGCTGCTCAAGCACACCAAGCAATTGCGTCTGTTGCGTGCCGACCTGGAGCGGGATCTGCAGGAACTGGCCCCCAGTGCGCCAGGCAGTGGGCGCGAGGACGAACGCGTTTCCATCGCCATCAATGCCGACAGCATTGCCACCTGGGCGCTGGACGCATTGCACGATCTCGTGTGCCAGCGCTTGCCCGTCGAGATCATCGTCGACGACCAGGATTTCACGCAGGAATGGCTGCGTTCGGGCCAGGTGCTGGGCTGTGTGACCACGCTCAAACAGGCCTTGCGCGGCTGCCGCATGGTGTCCTTGGGGGCCATGCACTACCGGGCCGTTGCGTCCAGCAGCTTTGCGAAAAAACACCTGCCCCAGGGGCTGACGGCGCACAATTTTCGCGAAGTGCCGTTTTTATCGTTCAACCGCAAGGACGATATGGCAGCCGAATTCGTCGCACGCGCCTACGGGCTCAAGCGTGTGGCGCTCAACCACTTGTTCGTGCCCAGTTCCGAGGGGCAGGCCCATGCCGTCAAGGCGGGGTGGGCGGTGGGCGTGCTGCCCGATTTGATGGTGCGCGAAGCCCTGGCCCAGGGCCAACTGGTGGACGTGGCACCTGGCCAGGTGTTGCCCATCCAGTTGTACTGGCATTGCTGGAATTTGGAATCCGAAGTGCTTGATGCCCTCACCCAGGCCCTGACGGAAGCTTCGGCCAGGGACTTGGTTCAGGGTAATCCCCGATCGTAACTTTGTAGTTGCCAAACAACTTTGGCGGTTATTTGGCAACCGGTGTGCTTAAGATCGGGGAATGAACCACCCGCCAGCCAAACTCTCGTTCAAGGAGCAAATGCACCAGGCCCGCGAGGATGCCATCCTCCAGGCCACTTGCCGTTTGCTGGGAGAAAAAGCCTACGACGCCATGACCATGGACGACGTGGCCAACGAGGTGGGCATTGCCAAAGCCAGCTTGTACAAGCACTTTGCCAGCAAAGAGGGGCTGTGCTGCGCAGCCATGGTTCAGGTTTTGACCCGTGTCCAAGACAGCCTGAACACCATTCCCGCAGAGCTGCCCCCCGTGGACAAACTGCGCATGGTGGTGCGCTGGTCGCTGGAGCGTTTGATATCGGGCGAAATGTCCCCCCTGCCTGGCCGCCACACGGCACTGCGCCAGGTGTTATTGGGCGACGCGCATTATTCGCAGGCCCTGGTGCGGTTGAGCGACCAGATTGGGCAATGGATCACCCAGGCGCAGGGCCAGGGCGCCATCAGCCCCGATTTACCGCCCCTGGTGGTGCTCTACACCCTGCACGCCCGCGCGTGCGACCCGGTGGTGGGTTATTTGCAGGAAAGCGGCCAATTCAGCGACGAGGCCGTCGTTGAATTGGTGCTCAAGACCTGCTTTGACGGCCTGTGTGGCAGCAGACGTCCAGGTTAACGAACGATCAGCACCGGCACTTTGCTGCGCGCCAGCACCTGCGTCGTCACAGAGCCGAGCACCAGTGTCGCCAGGGCGCCGTGGCCGCGTGAGCCCATCACCAGCAAGTCGTACTTGCCCGCATCGGCGGCGGTGGCAATCACCTCGCCCGCATTGCCTACTTTGGCGATGCGTTTGAGGTTGAAGCCGTGCCGTTCCAGAAATTTGCCCACGGGCTTGAACACCTTGTCGGACTCGTCGGCGTAGTACTGGTCTACGGCTTCCTTGCCCAGGGCGGCGCGGGCGCGGGGGGGGAGGGCGGCCTGCACGGCGATGGCGCTGAAGGAGTGCGTGGGGGCCAGCAGCTCATCGTGCGCGGCGATGTAAGCCAGCATTTTTTTGGTGTAAGCGCTGCCATCGACAGCCAGCAAGATATTCATGTGTGACTCCGTACAAGGGTTGCCCGAGGCCCCATCATACGGTGAACCCATGCGGTGGAATCCTGTGTCCAGATCCCACCCGCCGGCAGGGCAAAGCGGTTACCGCTTGGGGGCCGCGTCCAGCGCGCCCACCAGGGCGGCAAACTCGGCGTACGCCATGGGGATTTTGCGTTCTTGCCCGTTGGCCGAGGTGATGCGCAGCTGCCAATTGCCGTGTGGGGCGCTGGCGTACTGGCTGGCCAGTTGGCGCGCCAGGGCGGCGTCCAGGGGCAGATCCAGCGTTTCGTGGTACGTGCATTTGCGCTCCATCACGTCGCGCAGGTTGCACATGGTTTTGTCGGCGCGTGGGGCCAGGGGTGCGGTCAGTTCACCCAAAGCCGTGTTGCCCAGGCCGGCAAAATGGGCCTGGGTATAGCGGTGGAAGGTGTAGTCTACATAGGTCAGCACCACCACCACACGCAGGGTGGGCGCTGCACCGGGGCTGCTGCGCTCGGCCGTCAGGTAGGCCAGGTTCTGAAAATCGCTGCTCTCCTGGTGGTGCGCGGCCTGGGTGCTCAGCATGCTGCCTGGGCCGCTGGGGAGCGCCGTGGTCTGGATGCGCTGCGTGTAATAGGGCACCCGGTAGCGGAAGGCGGTGGACTCAAACGCCTCCTGGGTGGAGAAGGCCTTGAACAGGTATTCGCCGTCCTTCCAGGCGGTGCCCTTTTTCAGCAGGGTGTGGCTGGTCGGCACGCCTTTGGGAAAGAAGGCGTGGTAGCTGATTTTGGCCGGGGTTGCGCCTTTTTCGGTGATGGTGCTGCGCTCTGTGCCACGGCATTGCGCGGGCTTGCCGTCGGGCAGTGCCAGGGTGGTGATGGTGGCGGCGCACACGCCGTCGGCGTCGCTGGTGCAGGACCAGCGGGCCGTATTCTTTTCGGCATTCCAGAACGGTCCGATGCTGGCCTCGCAAGCGCCGGCCAGCGTTGCGCCGGCAATCGGGGCGTCCTGCAGGTCAAGGATCAGGAAATGGGCGGTTCCCTGCGTGATGGCAGGGGCGGCCAGCGTGGTGGCCGGTGCGAGGGAGAGCGAGGCCAAGGAAATGGCCAGCGCTGCCGTGAGAGAGCGTTTCATGGGGAGGTGTCGGTCATGGCGCCGTGGGGGCGGCGCCAGGGGGGAATCGGGGCGGCCATGGTAACGCTGCGCTGGCCGCCCCGGGCGCAAAACCCGCAATGCATTGCGTGAATTGCGCCCAGCCAGGGCGGGCTTACAGGGCTTGCAGGCGCTGCTCCATGGCGGCCTTGGTGGCGATCAGCTCTTTGGGCATGTGGTAGGAGAGCAGTTCAAAGTGCGTGTCGTGCGACTTGAACTCTTCGGCCCAGGCGGCCTTGTCGATGCTGGAGACCGTATCGAACTGCGCCTGGCTGAACTCCAGCCCATTCCAGTTGATTTCGGCGTATTGCGGGGTGATGCCGAACATGGTTTCCTGGCCTTGGGCCTGACCTTCGATGCGGTCGAGCATCCACTTGAGCACGCGCATGTTTTCGCCGTAGCCGGGCCAGACGAATTTGCCATCGGCGCCCTTGCGGAACCAGTTGACGCAGAAGATCTTGGGCAGGGTATGGCCGGTGTCTTCGAGCTTGTGCTCCATGTCCAGCCAGTGCTGGAAGTAGTCGCTCATGTTGTAGCCGCAGAAGGGCAGCATGGCGAAGGGGTCGCGGCGCACCACGCCCTGGGCGCCGAAGGCGGCGGCGGTGGTCTCCGAGCCCATGGTGGCGGCCATGTACACGCCTTCCATCCAGGTGCGGGCTTCGGTCACCAGGGGTACGGTGGTGGAGCGGCGGCCGCCGAAGATGAAGGCGTCAATCGCCACGCCGTTGGCGTCGTCCCACTGCGCGTCGAGCGCGGGGTTGTTGGTGGCGGCCACGGTGAAGCGTGAGTTGGGGTGCGCGGCCTTGGCGCCGGTTTCCTTGGCGATGGCGGGCGTCCAGTCCTTGCCCTGCCAGTCGATCAGGTGGTCGGGCACCGTGCCCGTGTCCTTCTCCATGCCTTCCCACCACACGTCGCCGTCGTCGGTGAGCGCCACGTTGGTGAAGATCACGTCCTTGTTCAGCGAGAGCATGCAGTTGGGGTTGGTGTGCATGTTGGTGCCGGGGGCCACGCCAAAGTAGCCGGCTTCGGGGTTGATGGCGTACATCTTGCCGTCGGCGTGGGGCTTGATCCAGGCAATGTCGTCACCGATGGTGGTGACCTTCCAGCCCGCGAAGCCGGCCTTGGGCGGCACCAGCATGGAGAAGTTGGTCTTGCCGCAGGCGCTGGGGAAGGCGGCGGCGATGTGGTACTTCTTGCCCTCGGGGTTGGTCACGCCCAGGATCAGCATGTGCTCGGCCAGCCAGCCTTGGTCGCGGCCCATGGTGGAGGCGATGCGCAGCGCCAGGCACTTCTTGCCCAGCAGGGCGTTGCCGCCGTAGCCCGAGCCGTAGGACCAGATCTCGCGCGTCTCGGGGTAGTGCACGATGTACTTGACCTTGGGGTTGCAAGGCCAGCTGGTGGTGTCCTTCTCGCCTTCGGCCAGCGGCGCGCCCACGGTGTGCATGCAGGGCACGAACTCGCCGTCCACGCCCAGCACGTCGTACACGGCCTTGCCCATGCGGGTCAT
>CAZRFF010000043.1:0-11869 GCA_964599265.1 uncultured Simplicispira sp.
GCTTGGTCGTTGGTGGCCACCTGCCAATAATGGTCTTCACGCTCCAACGCACCCAGCGGGCGGTTGGCATTGGTGCTGGTGATGGCGCTGCGCACCTGCTCCAATGAAATGCCATTGGCCGCCAGGCGCAGCGGGTCGAGCTCCACCCGCACCGCCGGCAGCGCACCGCCACTGACCGAAGCCTGCCCCACGCCCTCCACCTGCGAGAGTTTTTGCGCCAGCACGGTAGAAGCCGCGTCGTACATCTGCCCGCGCGTCAGGCGGTCGGACGTGAGCGCCAAAATCATGATGGGCGCATCCGCCGGATTCACCTTGCGGTAGGTCGGATTGCTGGGCATGCCCGAGGGCAACAGCGTGCGCGCGGCGTTGATGGCGGCCTGCACATCGCGCGCCGCGCCATCCACATTGCGCGACAGGTCAAACTGCAGCGTGATGCGCGCACTGCCCAGCGTGGAGCTGGATGTGATCTCATTCACCCCGGCAATCGCCCCCAGCGCCCGCTCCAACGGCGTGGCCACCGTAGCGGCCATGGTGTCCGGGCTGGCGCCGGGCAGGCTGGCGGAGACGGAGATGGTGGGGTAGTCCACCTGGGGCAGCGGGGCCACTGGCAGCAAGAAAAACGACACCACCCCGGCAAGCACCAAGCCCAGGGTGAGCAGCAGGGTGGCGATGGGGCGGTGGATGAAGGGGGCAGAAAGGCTCATGGCCGGGCCTCTGGCTGGGGCCCGGCGCCGCGCCACCGCTGCACCCACCCCTCGAAGGTGAGGTAAATCACCGGCGTGGTGAACAGCGTGAGCAACTGGCTCAAAATCAGCCCCCCCACCATGGTCACCCCCAGCGGGTGCCGCAGCTCACTGCCCACGCCCGTACCAATCATCAACGGCAAGGCCCCCAGCAGGGCCGCCAGCGTGGTCATCAAAATAGGGCGGAAGCGCAGCAGGCAAGCCTGGTAAATGGCATCGTGCGCCGGCAAACCGTCCTTGCGCTGGGCGTCGAGCGCAAAGTCGATCATCATGATGGCGTTTTTCTTGACGATGCCGATCAAGAGCACGATGCCGATGATGGCAATGATGTCCAGCGCCAAGCCCGACGCGCCCAGCGCCAACAGCGCCCCCACCCCCGCCGAGGGCAGGGTCGAGAGGATGGTGACCGGGTGGATGGTGCTCTCATACAGCACACCCAGCACGATGTACATGGTCACCACCGCCGCCAGAATCAAGAGCAGCGTGTTGGTGAGCGAAGCCTGAAACGCCAGCGCCGCCCCCTGGAACTGCAAATCCACCGACAGCGGCAGCGCCCCGCTGGCGCGCAAGGCGTCGCGCTCGGCATCGATGGCCTTCACGGCATCCCCCAGGGCCACGCCCGGCGCCGTGTTGAACGAAATGGTGGCCGCAGGCAGCTGCCCCACGTGGTGCACCGCCAGCGCCGCGCTGCGCTCTTCGATGCGCGCCACCGAGACCAGCGGCACAGGCGCCCCCAGGGTAGAAGGCACATAAATGGAATCCAGCGCCTGCGGCCCCAGCGTGAATTGGGGCGCCACCTCCAGCACCACGCGGTACTGGTTGGACTGGGTGAAAATGGTAGAAATCAAACGCTGGCCAAAAGCGTTGTACAGCGCCGTATCAATGGCCGCCACCGTCACACCCAGGCGGCTGGCCTGGGCCCGGTCAATCTGCACAAAGGCCTGGCGGCCCTGGTTCTGCCAATCGCTGGCCACATCGCGCAATGCAGGCAGGCCCCGCAAGCGCGCCAGCAGCGCCTCGGTGCTGCGCTCCAACTGCGCCATGTCGGGCGACGACAGCAGCACCTGGTACTGCGTGCGCGATACACGGTCTTCAATGGTCAGGTCTTGCACGGGCTGGGCGTACAGGCGCATACCGGGCAGATCGGCCGTCCCATCGGACAGGCGCCTGAGCACCACGGCCAGGGCGTCGCGCTCGCCATGGGGTTTGAGGTCGATTTGCATGCGCCCCGTGTTGAGCGTGGTGTTGCTGCCATCCACGCCGATGAAGGACGAGATGCTTTGCACCGCAGGGTCTTGCAAAATGCGCTCGGCCATGGCCTGCTGCTTGGCGGCCATGGCGGCAAACGAGATGGACTGATCGGCCACCGTGGTGGCCTGCAGCGTGCCCGTGTCCTGCACCGGGAAAAAGCTCTTGGGCACCACCACATAAAGCCCCACCGTGAGCGCCAGCGTGGCCCCGAACACGGCCCAGGTCAGCCCCCGGTGCGCCAGCACCCAGGTGAGCATGCGGCCATAGCCTGCAATGGTGCGCTCAAAAAACCGCCCCGTGGCCAGGTACCACCAGCCGTGTTCTGCATCGGGCGCATGGCGCAGCAGGCGGGCGCTGAGCATGGGCGTGAGCGTGAGCGACACCAGCGCCGAAATCAAAATCGACACCGCCATGGTGATGGCAAATTCGTGGAACAGCCGCCCCACCACGTCGCCCATGAACAGCAGCGGAATGAGCACCGCAATCAGCGAAATGGTCAGCGAAATGATGGTGAAGCCGATTTGCTGCGCCCCCTTGAGCGCCGCCTGCAAAGGCGCCTCGCCAGCCTCCACATAGCGGGCGATGTTCTCGATCATCACAATGGCGTCATCCACCACAAAGCCGGTGGAAATGGTCAGCGCCATCAGCGTGAGGTTGTTGATGGAAAAACCCGCCAGGTACATCACCCCCAGCGTGCCAATGAGCGAAAGCGGCACCGCCAGCGCCGGGATCAGCGTGGCCGTGCCGCTACGCAAAAACACAAAAATCACCGCCACCACCAGCGCCACAGCCAACAGCAGCTCCACCTGCATGTCGCGCACCCCGGCGCGGATGGTTAAGGTGCGGTCGGTCAGGATGTGCACGTCGAGTGACGCAGGCAAAGTCTCTTGCAGCAAAGCCAGCTGCGCCTTGACGCGGTCCACCGTCTCGATCACATTGGCCCCAGGCTGGCGGCGGATGTTCAAAACCACCGCCGCCGTGCTGCCTGCCGCAGGGGTGCCCGCCCAGGCGGCAAGACGGGTGTTTTCAGCGTCGTCCACCGTCTGCGCCACAGCCGACAGGCGCACGGGCGCACCGTTTTTGTAGGCAATGATGAGGTCACGGTATTCCTGCGCCGATTGCAACTGGTCGTTGGCATCGATGGTCGATGCCCGCGCGGGCCCATCAAAACCGCCCTTGGCCTGCTTGACGTTGGCGGCAACCATCGCCGTGCGCACATCGTCCAGCGTCAGCCCCAGGCCCGCCAGCGCCACCGGGTTGACCTGGATGCGCACCGCCGGCCTGCGCCCACCGGCAATGGCCACCAGACCCACACCCTTGACCTGCGAGAGCTTGGGCGCCAGGCGGTTTTCCACCAGGTCGTTGACGCGGATCACCGGCAAGCTGGGCGAGGTGATGGCCAGCGTGAGGATGGGCGCGTCCGCCGGATTGACCTTGCTGTACAGCGGCGGCATGGGCAGGTCATTGGGCAGCAGATTGGCCCCGGCATTGATGGCCGCCTGCACCTGCTGCTCGGCCACGTCCATGGCCATATCGAGCGCGAAACGCAGCGTGATGACCGAGGCCCCGCCCGAACTGGTGGACGACATTTGCGCCAGACCCGGCATCTGGCCAAACTGGCGCTCCAGCGGCGCGGTGACGTTGGAGGTCATCACGTCCGGGCTGGCGCCAGGGTAGAGCGTGGTGACCTGGATGGTGGGGTAGTCCACCTCGGGCAGGGCCGAGACAGGCAGCATGCGCCAGGCCAGCACACCGGCGATCAGCACCGCCACCATGAGCAGCGCCGTGGCAATCGGCCGCAGAATGAAAATGCGCGAGAGATTCATGGCGCGCGCCGTCAACGCGAAGCCGGGGCCGCCGGGGCGCTGGCCGCCGGCGCAGAAGCCCCCGCCTGGCTCCCTGGTGCGCCATCGCGTTGCTCACGCAGTTTGCGGATAAACGCCTTGCGCTCGTCAGCCGGCATGGCCGCCAGTTTTTCACGCTGCTCGGGACTGAGCTTTTTCAAGAACTCCGTCCGGCGCGCATTGGCCTCTTGCGCAGCCTGGTCGGCCTTGTCAGCGACGGCCTGGGCATCGATCACCACCACCTTGGCGCCTTCGCGCAGGCGGTCCATGCCATCCGTCACCACCTGGGCGCCCTCGGGCAAATCGCCCTGCACGCTCACCCGTTCGCCATCGGCGCTGCCCACGCGCAAGCGCCGCTGCGTGACCGTTCCATCCTCCTGCACCAGGTACACATAATTGTTCTGCACGGCGGTAACGGGCACGGTCAGGGCCTTGTCCAGCAGGTCGATCTGCAGCCTCACATTCACGAACTGGTTGGGGTAAAGGCTGGCGTCCTCGTTGGCAAACGCCGCTTTCACACGGATGGTGCCGGTGCTGGTGTCCACGGCATTGTCCAGCGCCGCCACGCGGCCCTTGGCAAGCATCTGCTTTTGCTCACGGTCCCACAGCTCCACCGGCAAAGCCCCCCCCCGCCGCCAGCTTGGCACGCACCGCCGCCAAATGCGCCTCGGGCAAAGAAAACACCGCATCCATCGGCCGCACCTGGGTGATGGTGACGATGCCATTGGCATCCCCCGGATTCACTACATTGCCCCGGTCGGCCCCGCGCAGGCCCAGCCGCCCGGCAATGGGCGCCACCACACGGGTGTAAGACAGTTGCAGCCGCGCCGTGTCCACCTGCGCCTGGTCGGCCGCCACCTGCCCCTCGTACTGGTGCACCAAGGCGGCCTGCGTATCCACCTGCTGGCTGGGGACGGCATCCTGCGTTTTCAGGTCCTGGTAGCGCTGCAAATCCAGGCGCGCGTTTTTCAGCAATGCCTGGTCACGTGCCAAAGCGCCCTGCGCCTGCGCCAATGCCGCCTGGTAGCTGCGCGGGTCAATGTCGGCCAACAATTGGCCGGCCTGGACTTCATCCCCTTCCTTGAAATGCAGCGCCTTCAACTCGCCGCCTACTTTGGCCCGCACCACAGCGGTGGCACGGGCGCTCAGCGTGCCGATGGCGCCGACCATGACCCGAACATCCTGCCTGCGCGCCACTCCCACCGAAACGGGTTGCGCATTGCCCCCCGGGCCCATGCGCGGGCCAGCGCCCTTGGCCGGCGCAGCCGCATGGGGCGCCGTGGCCGCGCTGCGCTGCTGCCACCACCACAGCCCCGATGCGCTGGCCAGCAGCACCATGATCGCCACCAACCACCCCCATCGGATGCGCCCGGTTTGGTGTTTTGCAATCAACCTGATGGTAGGCAACAACGGACGCATAGTGGGGCAATCAAAAACATAAAGCAGGCCGCCATGGTAGCCCTGCGCACCGTCCTTGATGGCCCTGCCATTGGGGTTTACGCAAAATTTACCCGGCAGGTGGCGGCTCCAATGTAAGCACCTGCTCCCACGGAACCCCTGGTAAAGGTTCGTAATGCGCCACCACCACGGCACGCTGGCAAGGCACGGCGCACACCGCCGCAATGGCCTCGGCCAGGTAGCGCACCGACGCCTTGTCCAGCCCCGCCACAGGCTCATCGATCAAGGTGAGCAGCGCACCCGATGCCAGGGCCGCCGCCATCAGCACCTTGCGGCGCGAACCTGTCGAGAGCATATGGAAGGTTTTATCCAGGTGTTCGTGCAGGGCAAACCCCTGCAGATGCTGCTCCAGGGCCTGCGCGTCCCAGGCCGCGTACTGCGCCGCCTGCGCCTGCAGCCAGCCCCGCACGGTTTGCGCGTCCAGTCCGCTGGCGCGCGGGTCTTGCCAAAAGACCTGGGCACGGTAGTCCGCAGGCGCTGCCGACATGGCCCGGCCCGCCAGCACCAGTTTCCCCGCCTGCGCAGGCATATCCCCCGCCAAGAGGCGCAGCAGCGTGGTCTTGCCACAGCTTTCATCGCCCAACACCAAAACAGCCCCAGGATGCAGCTGCGCCGACCACCCACGCCACAGAGGCTGCCCTGGGAAAGAAAAATCCAGCCCCTCCACACACAACAGGGCTTGACCATGCTCCATATCCAACTCCTTGGTGCACCACACTTTGGACAGCCATGGCGCACAATGCCGCCAAAATTGACCCAACACCATGCCCCTGCACTACCTCGATTTTGACCACAGCGAAGACGCCGATGGCAACGCCACCTGGGACGCCATGGCCAACGTACCCGCAGAGCGCCTGGACGCCCTGCTGGCTGAAATCAGCCAGGTATTGGCCTGGGCCCACACCGGCTACCCCGGCCCCTGCGGCCCGCTGGACGAAGGCGGGGACTGGTATTTTCACCTGCAGGCCCTGGGCGAAGATGGCAGCCCCCCTGCAAAACTGCGTTACGACGCCGCCTGCGCCCAGGTGCGCATCAGCCGCCCAGCCTGTCCATCGGCACGCCACACCCTCACGCTCACCCTGTGCGGCAGCCCTGCTTTTGCGGCTGCCCTGCACCAAAAATTCGGCCTGTAACGCATAGGCCAGCCGCCTGCCGCACTTGTCTCTGACGCGACAAATACGTTACGTCACCGACGTAAACCCCTAGGGACAAGACGGGGGTAAGCCAGCTATAAACCCGGCATTCACTTAACACGCATCAAGGAGGCATCAGCGTGCAGATTCTGCAGTTGATGATCAGCGGGGTGGCGCAGGGCTGCATTTACGGCCTGATCGCGCTGGGCTTCGTGCTGATTTACAAGGGCACCGAAACGGTGAGCTTTGCCCAGGGCGAGCTGATGATGCTGGGCGCCTTCATCGGCCTGGCGTGCATGACGCTGATGGGTTTTCCATTCTGGCTGTCGGTGCTCAGCGCCATTGCGGGCATGGCGGCGTTCGGCATGCTGCTCGAACGCATCGTGGTGCGGCCCATTTTGGGACAACCGGCATTTTCCATCGTGATGCTGACCATTGGCGTGGGCTACACCCTGCGCGGACTCATCACCATGCTGCCAGGCATTGGCACCGAAACCTATCTGCTGCCCGTGCCCTACAAAGACGAAATCTGGACCTGGGGCGAGCTGGTGGTGAACGTGGAGCAATTCGCCATCATCATCGCCACGGGCGTGCTGTGCCTGCTGCTGTTCGTGCTCTTCAAATACAGCAAGCTGGGCATCGCCATGCAGGCTTCATCGCAAAACCAGCTGGCGGCCTACTACATGGGCATTCCGGTGCAGCGCCTGAACGGCGTGGTCTGGGCCCTGGCCGCCGCCGTGGCCGCCGTGGCCGGCCTGCTGCTGGCACCCATCACCTTTGTGCACGCCAACATGGGTTTCATCGGCCTCAAGGCTTTCCCGGCAGCGGTGGTGGGGGGCTTTAGCAGCCTGCCCGGCGCCATCGTGGGGGGGCTGGTGATCGGGCTGGTCGAATCGCTCTCGGGCTTCTACCTGCCCGAAGGCTTCAAAGACATTGCCGCCTATGTGGTGGTGCTCATCATGCTGATGGTCAAACCCAATGGGTTGTTTGGCGAAAAGCTGCGCAAAAAGGTCTGACCTCCAACACCGCCATGCGTTTCATCTTCAAAACCGATTACCGCCAGGACATTGCCCTGGCCAAGCACCCCGGCCATGTGTTCTGGTATGGGCTGCTGGTGCTGCTGCTCATCACCGCCCCCTGGTGGCTGGCCGAGTACTGGCTCGCCCAGCTCACCTTTGTGCTCATCTACTCCATCGCTGGGCTGGGGCTGATGCTGCTGGCGGGCTTTACCGGGCTGTTCTCGCTGGGCCACGCGGCCTTCCTCGGCGTGGGAGCCTACACGCACGCGGCGCTCATCGCTGCAGGTTGGCCGTTTTTATTGGCCCTGGCCTGCGCAGCGGGCATGTCAGCCGCCGTGGGCGTGGTCGTGGGCCTGCCGGCGCTGCGCGTCAAGGGCATTTACCTGGGCATGGCCACGCTGGCATTCGGCTTCATTGTGGAAGAGGTGTTGGCGCGCTGGGAGTCCGTCACCGGGGGCAATGCAGGCATGCACGTCAAGGCGCCACAAATTCTGGGCTGGTCGTTCTCGGGTGCCAATGCCTTTTATTTTTTGTGCCTGGTCATCACCGTGGTGGCCACGCTGGGCCTGCTCAACCTGCTGCGCGCGCCCACAGGGCGGGCCTTTGTGGCCATCCGCGATTCCGAAATCTCGGCACAGAGCATGGGCATCCACCTGGCCCGGTACAAAACCCTGTCGTTTGCCCTCTCAGCCGCTCTGGCGGGGATTGCCGGCGCGCTGTACGCACACAAGCTGCAGTTCATTTCACCGGACCAGTTCAACATCCTGCAATCCATCGACCTGCTGCTCATGATCGTGATCGGCGGGCTGGGTTCGGTGCATGGTGTTTTTCTGGGCGCCCTGTTCCTGATCGCCATGCCACAGGTCATTTCCCTGGGCAAAGACCTTTTACCTGCCGTCATCGGCCAGGCACCCGGCTTGCAGGCCGCGGTCTACGGCATTGTGCTCATCACCTTTGTGCTGTTTGAGCCCATGGGCCTGTACGGGCGTTGGCTCAAGGTGCGCACCTGGCTGCAGCTCTTCCCGTTCTACCGCAAGGGCATGTTCAAGCGGCAGAAATCGTTCCAAAAATCGGATCGCCTGAAATGAGTGACGTTCTATTAACCGCCAACCACCTGAGCGTGCGCTTTGGCGGCGTGCTGGCCGTCAACGACGTGAGCTTTGACGTGCGCAAGGGCGAGGTGTTCACCCTCATCGGCCCCAATGGCGCGGGCAAGACCACGGTGTTCAACCTCATCAGCCGCATTTACCAGCCCACGGCCGGTGACATCTGGTTCAACGGCCGCAAGCTCACAGCCGAGCCGGCGCACGCCATTGCAGCCCTGGGCATTGCGCGCACCTTCCAGAACATCGAATTGTTCGAGCACGCCACCGTGCTGCACAACCTGCTCATCGGCCGCCACACCCACCGGCGCACGGGCCTGGTGCGCGACCTGTTCTTCACCCGCACGGCACGCGAGGCGGAGCTGCATTCGCGCCTCAAGGCCGAGGAGGTCATAGACCTCCTCAACCTGCAGCACTACCGCGACACAATGGTGGCCGGCCTGCCCTACGGCGTGCGCAAGGTGGTGGAACTGGCACGCGCCCTGTGCACCGAACCCCGGCTGCTGCTGCTCGACGAGCCCTCCAGCGGCCTGAACGTGGAGGAAACCGACGACATGGCATTCTGGATCCAGGACATCCAGCAAGAACTGGGCATCACGGTGCTGATGGTGGAGCACGATATGTCGTTGGTATCCAAGGTGTCCGACCGCGTGCTGGCCATGAACCAGGGCGAGGTGCTGGCCCTGGGCACGCCGCGCGAGGTGCAAACCGACCCCGCCGTGGTCGAAGCCTACCTGGGCACCATCGACGATGTGTCCTCGCTGCGGAGGACGGCATGAGCAACACCACCGCAGAAGCACCAACCGTCCTCAAGCTGCTCAACGTCGAGAGCGCCTACGGCCCCATCAAGGCCATCCGCGGCGTGAGCCTGCAAGTGCGCAAGGGCGAGATCGCCACCGTGCTGGGCTCCAACGGCGCGGGCAAGACGACCATCCTCAAGACCATCTCAGGCATCCTCGATCCGCGCAAGGGCTCGGTGGAATTCAAGGGCCAGGACATCACCGCCAAAGACCCCGCCTTCGTCGTGCAGCAAGGCCTGCTGCACGTGCCCGAAGGGCGCGAGGTGTTTCCACTGCTTTCGGTGCGCGACAACCTGCTCATGGGCGCCTACACCCGGCGCGACCGCGACGGCGTAGCGCGCGACATGGAGATGGTCTACGCCTACTTCCCCATCCTTAAAGAGCGCTCGCACCAGGATGCCGGCCTGCTCTCTGGCGGGCAGCAGCAAATGCTGGCCATTTCGCGCGCGCTCATGGCCAATCCCGACCTGATTTTGCTCGACGAGCCCAGCCTGGGCCTTTCGCCCAAGCTCACCAAAGAGATTTTCGAGATCGTGGTGCGCATCAACCGCGAACGCGGCACCACCATTTTGCTGGTCGAGCAAAACGCCAACATGGCGCTCAATGCCTCCGACTATGGCTACGTGCTGGAAAACGGCCGCATCGTCATGGAAGACACCTGCGAGCGCCTGCGCGAAAAAGAAGACATCAAGGAGTTCTATTTGGGGCTCAAGGAGACCGGCGTGCGCGGCGAGCGGCGCTGGAAAAAGAAAAAAACATGGCGGTAAAGCAATGAGCAATCTCTGGGATTTAAGCCATATCCAGCCCGGCCGCGCCGACGTGGTGCCCGGCGAAACCGTACCTGCCCTGTTCTGGAATGCCGTCCAGCAGCGCGGCCCCAAGGTCTGGCTGCGGCAGAAAAAACTGGGCATCTGGCAAAGCTGGACCTGGGCACAAACCGGCGAGGCCGTGCGCGAAATCGCCGCCGGCCTGCAGGCGCTGGGTTTCGAGCGCGGCCACACCGCCTCCATCCTGGCCAATACCGTGGTCGAATGGGTATGGGCCGATTTGGCCATCCTCGCCTGCAGCGGCGTGTCCAACGGCATCTACCCCACAGACGCAGCATCGCAGGTGCAGTACCTGTGCGAGGATTCCTCCACCCGCGTACTGTTTGTCGAAGACGATGAACAGCTCGACAAAGCGCTGGAAGTGCGCGCGCAGCTCCCGCTGCTGCACAAAATCATCGTGTTCGACATGAAGGGCCTGCGCGATCTGGATGACCCTGGTGTCATGTCGCTCGACGCCCTGCGCACCCTGGGGCGCGCGTACCTGGCGCAGCACCCCCACTGCGTGGAGCACAGCAGCGCCGCCTGCCAGCCAGGGGATCTGGCCATTCTGGTCTACACCTCGGGCACCACGGGCAAACCCAAAGGGGCCATGCACAGCCACCACGGCCTGGTCTACACCATGCGGGGCTTTAACACGCTGCTGGCGCAGGACGAGAACGACGAGCGCATGTGCTTTCTTCCGCTGTGCCACATCGCCGAGCGCATGGGTGGCGAATACTTTGCGCTGTTCACGGGTGCCAAGCTCAATTTTGTCGAGAACCCCGAAACCATCCCCGAGAACGTGCGCGAAATCGCGCCCACCACTTTCACCGCCGTTCCGCGCGTATGGGAGAAGTTCTATTCCGGCGTGATGATCGCGCTCAAGGAATCCAGCAGCCTGCAACGCGCCGCCTACGCCTGGGGCATTGGCGTGGGCATGCAGATTACCGACAAGGTGATTGCGGGCGAGCCCGTGGGCATGGGGCTCAAATGGCGTTTTACCCTGGCGCGCTGGCTGGCGCTGAACAATGCGCGCAAGCTCATCGGCATCCACCGGGCGCGCATTCTGGTGACGGGGGCCGCACCCATTTCTCCCGAGCTCATCAAGTGGTACATGGCCCTGGGCGTGCCATTGCTCGAAGTGTGGGGCATGACGGAAACCTGCGGCGCCTCCACCGGCATGACACCCCAACGCATCAAGCCCGGCTCCATCGGCCCCGCCGCCGGATTCAACGAAGTGCGGCTGGACCCCGCCACCGGCGAAATCCTGGTGCGCGGGCCCAATGTGTTCATGGGTTACCTCAATCTGCCCGACAAAACGGCCGAGGCCATCGACCCCGACGGCTGGCTGCACACAGGAGACGTGGGGGTGGTGGATGGTGAGGGTTTTTTCCGCATCACCGACCGCATGAAGGACATCATCATCACCGCTGGCGGCAAGAACATCACCCCGAGCGAACTGGAAAACGAACTCAAATTCTCGCCCTACATCACCGACGCCGTGGTCATTGGCGACAAGCGCCCCTACCTCACGGTCATCATCATGATCGACCAGGAGAACGTCGAAAAATTCGCCCAGGATGCGGACATACCCTTCAGTAATTACGCCAGCTTGACGCGCGCGCCAGAGGTGCAAGAATTGATCCAGAAAGAAATCGACCGGGTGAACCAAAAATTTGCCCGGGTCGAGCAGATCAAAAAATTCTTCCTGC
>CAZRFF010000044.1:0-11790 GCA_964599265.1 uncultured Simplicispira sp.
GCCTGCGCAGGCTTGCAAGCACAGACTACGAGGATTCGTGCAGAGAATCCCTAGGAAAATCCCTAGCTAGGAATCACCCCTATTGCCTTGGTGGATCCGCTACAGACCAGTTCTGCAAAAACCCAATGCTGGCAATGGCTTGCAATGAATTTGCGTTTTGTTACGCTGCGGCGGTTACGGGGGTGTAATTGTTTGCTTCCTTGTGGATGGGTGTGGCGTTTTGCACCATCCGGCGCTGCGGCTGTGCTTCTAACCCGATCGAACTGCATCACCAACACTGCCGAATGGGCCGAGCTTCGGGTTCATACCTGAATTAGAAAATACGGCCCCCAACCACAGATTCCCTGAACAGAGCACTTGCAATCAAGCCCCCCCAGCCAAAGCCCTTGCAGCGCGTTTGCGTGCCCGCCACACCGGTGGTTTGAAATGCTATTCTCAAACCATCCGGCGGCCCCCTGCGCCCGTGCTGCCTCTGTCCGTTTTTCACTTTGCAGGAGAACCCATGTCGCAAGCCTTGACCGCTGCCCAACACGAAGAACTCAAAGGTCTGCTGCTCGCTCGTCAAAAAGAGCTGCGCAGCCAGATGGAACAAAACCGCGCCAACACGGCGCCGCCCGACGCCGACCAGGATGGTCTCGTACGCAGCAATGCCCGGCGCGAAGTAGACCAGGTGCTCACCAACATCGACGCCGCCGACCTGGAGCGCATTGGCCAGGCACTGAAAAAAATGGACGACGGCAGCTACGGCCTGTGCAGCGAATGCGGCTGCGACATTCCCTTTGAGCGCCTCAAGGCCGAGCCGCAGACGCAGCATTGCGTACCGTGCAAGTCCCGCTGGGAAGCCGCCCAAGCCAAGGCGCACTGATTCGGCCCGCAATCTTGCGCCCCATGTGCGCGAGAATGCGGCCATGTCTTTTGCCACCGAACCCACCCACACCCACGGCCGTGCCGAGCGCACGTCCGTGCTGCTGTGCAATCTGGGCACACCCGATGCCCCCACGCCCAGCGCACTGCGCCGCTACCTGGGGCAGTTTTTGTCCGACCCGCGCGTGGTCGAAATCCCCCGCGCCCTGTGGCTACCGCTGCTGCACGGCGTGATACTGCGCACGCGCCCCGCCCAATCTGCCGCCAAATACGCCAGCATCTGGACACCCGAGGGTTCACCCCTGGCGGTGTGGACCGACAAACAGGCCAAGCTGCTGCGCGGCTGGCTGGGCGAGGCGGGCTACAACGTGCTGGTGCGCCCTGCCATGCGCTACGGCCAACCTGCCATTGCCCAGCAGCTTGACGCGCTCAAGGCCGAGGGCGCCACACGCATCCTCATCCTGCCACTGTACCCGCAGTATTCGGGCACCACCACGGCCAGCGTGTGCGACGCCGTCTACGCCTGGGCCGGCCGCCAGCGCCATGTGCCCGAACTGCGCTTCGTCAACCGCTACCACGACGAACCCTTGTACATCGAAGCCCTCGCGCGGCGCATCGAAGCACACTGGAAGGCACAGGGCCAGGGTGAAAAACTGGTGATGAGCTTCCACGGTGTGCCCGCACGCACCCTGCAGCTGGGCGACCCCTACCACTGCGAGAGCCGCAAAACCGCCCGCCTGCTCGCCGACCGCCTGGGCCTGCGGGCCGAGCGCTATGTGGTCACCTTCCAGTCGCGCTTTGGCAAGGCCCGGTGGCTGGAGCCCTACACCGAACCCACGCTGGTGCAACTGGCGCAAAGCGGCACCCGGCGGGTGGACGTGGTCTGCCCCGGCTTTACCAGCGACTGCCTGGAAACGCTGGAAGAAATCAACCAGGAAGCGCGCCACACCTTCATGCAGGCCGGGGGCGAGCGGTTTGAATACATCGCCTGCCTCAACGACAGTGCGGACTGGATCAAAGCCCTGTGCCACATCGCCCAGCAGCACCTGGCAGGCTGGCCCGTGCAGCCGGACGACCCTGCACGCCTGGCATTGCAGCGCGAACGGGCCTTGGCCGCTGGAGCCAGCACATGAAAAAGACTCTTTTTTTGATAGCTTCTAACGCTTGATACATCAACGTTACAGCCTATTTTCATTAAAAAAACACCATGCATGCCACCGCCCTCGCTCCCGAACAACTGCGCCTGTCCATCGTCCCCGCCAGCCTGGGTTTTGCCAGCACGGCCGAGCTGCAAGACCAGGGCCTCCCCTGGATAGGCCAGGAACGCGCGGAAGCGGCCGCACGCTTTGGCCTTTCGCTGGAGCAGCCCAACTACAACCTGTTCGTGCTGGGCGAGCTGGGCAGCGGGCGCGTATCGCTGCTGCTGCAAGCCATGCGCGATGCGGCCGCGCAGCGCCCCGTGCCGCCCGACCTGTGCTACCTGCACCACTTCGACCAGCCCGAGCGCCCCCGCGCCCTGCGCCTGCCCGCGGGCCAGGGGCGCGTGCTGCGCCAGGGCATGGAGGAGTTCACGCGCACCCTGCAAATCGACATCCCCAAGCGCCTGGATGGCGCAGACTTTCGCGCAGAGAGCGAGCGCATCGACAAGGCCTACCAGGCGCAAGAGGCACAAAGCTACGCCGTGCTTGACGCCCTGGCCGAATCGCTGCAGTTCCGCCTGACACGCGAAGAAGGGCACATGGTTTTTACCCTGCTGAGCGACAAAGGCGAGCCGCTCACCGAAGAGGACGCCCGAACGCTCAACCGCGAGCGGCGCGCCGAGATTGACGCCGCCGAGCAGCAGTTGCGCGGCGAGATCGCCCGTTTCCTGGACGCCATGCGCCCACTGGAACGCCAGCGCGACGAGGCCTTTGCCCAACTGCGCCGCCAGGTGGCGCGCCCGCTCATCGACCACGCTCTGCAAGAAGTGCGCAGCAGCCTGCGCAAGCAGATCAAGGACACGATGAAGATCGGCAAATGGCTGGACCGCGTGCGCCAGCAAATGCTCGACCGGCTCGACCTGTTCACCCCCGTGCCCTCCGGCGACGGCAGCGAGGACGAGCGCAAAGAACAGCTCGACGCCCTGCTCACCCGCTGCCATGTGAACCTGGTGGTGGACAACGCCGACCTCACCAGCGCCCCCACGCTCACCGAAGACAACCCGCAGTTGCGCAGCCTCTTTGGCCGCATCGACATGCCGGCCGACGGCGAAGCCATCAGCGCCGACGTCAGCAACATCCATGCCGGCAGCCTGCTCAAGGCGCACGGGGGCTTTTTGCTGCTGCACCTGCGCGACCTGCTGGGCAATGAAGGCCTGTGGGAGCGCATGCGGCGCTTTCTGCGCTGTGGGCGCCTGCAGATCGAAGAAGGCGCCGGCGCCCACGGCGCCATGGCGGGCGGCGCGCTGCAGCCCGAGGCGGTGGACGTGGACGTCAAGCTCGTGCTCATCGGCTCGGTGGAAGAGTATTACGCCCTGCAAGAAGGCGACCCCGAGCTGGCGCAGCGCTTTCGCGTGAAGGTGGATTTTGCCGAATCCTTCACGGCCGGCCCCGCGTCGCGCCACGCCAGCAGCGTGTTCGTAGCGCACTGCAGCCGACGCTTTGGCCTGCCGCATTTTGGGGCCGACGCCGTGGCCCGCATGATCGAGCAAACCCACCGCGAGGCCGACGACCAGGCCCGCCAGAGCGCCCTGTTCGGCCACACCGAAGCGCTGGCCATCGAAGCCGCCGCGCTGTGCCGCGCGCGCGGCGCCAGCCTGGTGGCGGAGCAGGACGTGCACGCCGCCCTGCAGGCCCGCACCGAGCGCCACAACTACCCCGAGCAGCGCCTGCACGAGAGCATTGCCGACGGCGAACGCCTGCTGGCCCTGCACGGCACCCGCGTGGGGCAAATCAACGCGCTCACACAGATCGACCTGGGCGACTACCGCTTCGGCTTTCCAGTGCGCATCACGGCGCGCAGCTACGCGGGCCAGGAGGGGCTGATCAACATCGAGCGCGAGGTCGAAATGTCCGGCCCCATCCACGACAAGGGCGTGCTCATCCTGCACAGCTACCTCACCGCCCTGTTCGGCCACCTGGCGCCGCTGGCGCTCAATGCCTCCATCGTTTTCGAGCAGGAATACAGCGGCGTGGAGGGCGACTCGGCCTCCTGCGCTGAGCTGTACGCGCTCTTGTCCTCGCTCTCGGGCCTGCCGCTGGCGCAGGGCATTGCCGTGACGGGCGCGCTCAACCAGCACGGCGAAGTGCTGCCCGTGGGCGGCATCAACGAAAAAATCGAAGGCTGGTTCAAGGCCTGCGAGGCCGCCGGGTTGGATGGCACGCAAGGCGCGCTCATCCCATCGCGCAACCAACGCCACCTCATGCTAGCGCCGCACATCGTCGAAGCCGTGCGCCAGGGACGCTTTCACCTCTGGAGCGTGGACCATGTGGCCCAGGGCATTGCACTGCTCACCGGCCAGCGCCCCGGCATCCGCGCCGACAACCGCCCAGCCTTTGAATCCGGCAGCGTGGCTGCGCTGGCCGCGGAGCAATTGCGTGCCTTCCGCCGGGCCTGCCAAGCGGCCGCCCACGCCCGCCCGCGCTCCGGGCTGCGCCAGCGCCCCTTGCCCGACCGCTCGGAAGACGCGCCATGACCCCCACCGCGCACCCCACCGCCTTTTTGCGTTCCTTGTTCGATGCGGCGGTGGCCCGGGCCCAGCCCGCGCGCACCATCGCCCCCTATTTGCCGCCGCCGCCACGCGGGCGCACCGTGGTGGTGGGCGCAGGCAAGGCCGCTGCCGCCATGGCTGCAGCGGTGGACGCCCTTTGGCCTGCCGCCGCGCCCTTGAGCGGCCTGGTCGTCACCCGCTACGGCCATGTGCCGCCCAGCCTGCCCCAGCCGGGCGCACGCATCGCCATGCTGGAAGCCGCGCACCCCGTGCCCGACGCAGCAGGCGCCCAAGCGGCAGAGCGCATGGCCCAGGCCGTGCAAGGGCTGGGGCCGGACGACCTGGTACTGGCGCTCATCTCCGGCGGAGGCTCGGCCTTGCTGGCCCAGCCTGCGCCTGGCATCACCCTGGCCGACAAGCAGGCCATCAACCAGGCCCTGCTGGCCAGCGGCGCCAGCATTGCCGAGATGAATTGCCTGCGCAAACACCTCTCGGCCCTCAAAGGCGGCCGCCTGGCCGCCCTGGCTGCACCGGCGCGCACAGTGACCTTGCTGATCAGCGACGTGCCGGGCGACGACCCCGCCACCATCGCCAGCGGCCCCACCGTGCCCGACCCCAGCACCTGCGCCGACGCACTGGCCATTGCCCAGCGCTACGGTTTGCCCTTGCCCGGTGCCGCGCTGCAAGGCCTGGCCAGCGGCGCACTGGAAACCCCCAAACCCGGTGACCCGCTCTTGGCCCGGAACAGCGTGCACCTGATTGCCACGCCCCAATTGAGCCTGGAGGCCGCCGCCGCCCTGGCCCGCTCCCAAGGAGTGGCGGCGCACATCCTGTCCGACGCCATCGAGGGCGAAAGCCGCGAGGTGGCCAAGGTGCACGCCGCCCTGGCCCGGCAGGTGGCGCGGCAGGGCCAGCCTTTTGCGCGGCCCTGCGTGCTGCTCTCGGGCGGCGAAACCACCGTCACCCTGGCCCCTGGCACCCAAGGCGGGCGCGGGGGCCGGGCCAGTGAATTTTTGCTCTCCTGCGCGCTGCAACTGCAAGGGGCCGCAGGCATCTACGCCCTGGCCGCAGACACCGACGGCATTGACGGCGTGGAAGACAACGCTGGCGCCTGCACCACCCCCGACACCCTGCAGCGGGCCCAGGCCCTGAGGTTGTCTGCGCAGGACTTTTTAACCCGGCACGATGCCTACAGCTTCTTCGCCGCCCTGGGCGATCTGGTGGTGACCGGCCCCACGCACACCAATGTGAACGATTTTCGGGCGCTGTACGTGGTGTAAACCCCGAGACTCAGGCCCCATGGCCTTGTATGCAATGATGGCAAATGTCATCCATGTGACTTTTGTCGCCCATGCCTAGGGCTTGCCTGATTGACACAAAATTTCACATATTGATACTCATATACACACTTTCACCCCACCCAGGAGGTTTCCATGCCCCAGCCGTTCAGCATCCCATCTGCCATCCATCGCCGCCAGTGGCTGCAAGGCGCTGCCGCCCTGGCCGCATTGGGCCCGGTGGGCTGGGCGCAGGCCCAGGGCGACGCCTGGCGCATTGGCCAGACGGCATCGCTCACCGGCCCCCTGGCCTTCCCCTATGTGGAGATGAACAAGGGCATTGCAGCGGCCTTCAAAGAGGTGAACGACCGCGGCGGCATTGACGGCAAGCCCCTGGTGTTTTTCCCCATGGACGATGGCGGCGCCCCCGAAAAAGCCGCCGAGAACACCCTGACCCTGATCAAGAAAGACCAGGTGTTCGCGATGTTTTCCTGCGGCGGCACCGCCAGTGTGATGGGCGCGCTCAAGGTGCTGGCCGAGGCCAAGGTGCCCATGGTGGCCGCCGCCACGGGCACCGACGTGCTGCGCCGTCCGTCCAACCCGCTGCTGTTCCACACCCGGGCCAGCTACGGGCAAGAGCTGCTCAAGATCGCGCGCCAGCTCAAGTCCACGGGTTTTACCAAAATGGCCATCCCTTACTTTGACAACGCCTTTGGCAAAGCCACCATCGCCGCGTTCGAGGCCGCCGCCAAGGCCACGGGCAACACCGATTGGAAGGCGTTTTTGGTGGCCGAATCGCCCGAGGGCGTAGAAAAAGCCATACAAGAGATCGCTCAATTCCAACCCACGTCGTTGATGTCCCTGGCCATCGGCCAATATGGCATCCCGCTGTTCAAGGGGCTGCGCCAACGCATCAAATTCACGGCGTTTTCCATCTCCTACCTGGGCTCGCGCCCGCTGCTCGCCGCCCTGGGCGACGCGGCCCCCGGCATCACCGTAGCCCAGGTGGTGCCCAACCCCAGCAACCCGGCCATTCCCGTGGTCAAGGCCTACCAGGACGCCATCAAGAAACTGGGCGGCGTAGAGGTCGGTTATTCATCGCTGGAAGGCTATGTGAACGCCCGCGTACTGATCGAAGCCCTGCGCCGCACGGGCAAAAACGGCACCCGAGAAAAATTCATGGATGCCCTGCACACCATGCGCCCCTACGACATGGGCGGCTTCGAAGTGCGCTACAGCCCCGACGACCACGATGGCACAGATTTTGTCGAACTGACCTACTTCACCGGCGACCGCTTCCGGCGGTAAGCCCCACACGCTTGCACCCTCGCGGGGGCTACTTGTAGAACCCGCAAGAAATCACCATGCCATCGACCCCCACGGCCTGCACATAGGCCGATTTGGTCATGGATTGGCCTGTGAGCGGGTGGTTCCATTGGTAGTCCACCCAGCCGCTGCCCTGGGTTGCGCCAATGCGCATGATGTCGCGCACAAAGTAGTGGCCCTGCACGTCTTTGACTTGCATGCCATCGACACCGATCACGCGCAGATTGCCCCCATTGGCCACGATAAAACCCTTGGCATCGCACATACCCAGGTACAGGTCGCGGTCCACAAACAGGCCCTGGGGGTTGCTGATCTCGGCCTTTCCGCGCTCTGCGCCATGTTCACGCACAAACTGCGCACCCGCCTCCGCCATGGCACGGGCCTGTTCAGCGTTGCCAAATTCGCGCATCCCCAAGTGCCAGCCCGCCACGGCCTCCAGCAATTGCTTAGCCTGGCCTTGCAGGGTACCGGCGGTGTGCGTGGCCACCTCTACCAAACTGGCGTTGCGCTGCGTGGCTTCGTCGATGTGCGTGATGGCGCGGCCCACCTCTTCCAACCCGGCACTTTGTTCCTGGCTGGCTTGGACGATGTCGCCCATGATGCGGGCCACCGATTGCACATGCCCCACCATGCTTTCCATGGACTGGCCCGTGCGCTCGGCCAGACCATAGCCGTTTTCCACACGCTGGACAGATTCGTCGATCAGCCCCCGGATTTCGTGCGCCGCTGTGGCTGCCCGCTGCGCCAGGGTGCGCACCTCGCTGGCCACCACGGCAAAGCCACGGCCTTGCTCGCCCGCGCGTGCCGCCTCTACCGCGGCATTGAGCGCCAGGATGTTGGTCTGGAAGGCGATGGAGTCGATCACCCCGGTGATTTCCGCAATGCGGCGCGAACTTTGGCGAATGGCGCCCATGGTGCGCACCACATCGCCCACCTGCGCCCCGCCCTGTTCTGCGGCCTGGGCGGCCTGCGTGACCAAAGAATGCGCTTGGCGGGCATGGTCGGCGTTTTGCCGCACGGTGGACGTGAGCTGCTCCATGGAAGATGCCGTTTGCTGCAAAGCGTTGGCCTGCGATTCGGTGCGCTGCGACAGGGCCTGGTTGTCTGCTGCCACAAAGCCCGCCGTCGAGGCAATGGCGGTGGTGCCCACACGCACCTTGACCACCATGCCGTAAATGCGCTCGCCCACATCCGACAAGGCCTCTTGCAGCGGTTGGGCGTTGCTGCCTGCATCCACCGCCAAGGGTTCGCCCAGCTCGGCCTGTGCCAAGCGCGCCACCGAACCCTCCAGGGCCTGCAGCGCCCGCGCTTGGCGCCGCCACTGCAGCCTCAACCCCAAGGCGCACAGCACCGCCACAACCACTGCGGCCAGCGCCCACACCCAGGCCATCGCCCCAGCAACCAGCGCCCACAGCGCCGCCACCAAAAACAGCCCACAGGGCAATGCCGCAAGCATTCCCATGCGCCGCTGCGCGCGCTGCAAAGCCCCGCGCCTGACTGAATCGTCCGCTTGCATCACGCCACCTCCATCACCTCGCATTGCGCCAAGAAACGGTCTACCAACGCGTAGTGCGCAGGCACATTGAGCGCCGGCGCATGGCCGCAGCCGGGCACCTCCACCACCTGCAGCGTGCCCTTGACTCCGGGCCCACGGGTGTGCATTTCTGCAATGGCATCGGGCAGCACCAGGTCGGACTCCGCCCCGCGCAGGCACAGCACGGGGATTTGGAGCCGGTCGTAGTGGTCCCAGATCAGGTAATCGTTGTCGTGCAGCGTGAACTGCAGCACCATGGCCGGGTCGTAGTGCGGCGTGACGCGCCCATCGGGCAGGCGGCGCGTGGACGTTTCGGTGAGCAGCCGCCACTGCGCATCGCTCAGCCAGCCATAGGGTTGGTAGACCTGGCGGAAAAACGCCTCCAGCTCGCGCACGGTATCAAACGCGGGCGGGTTGCCAGCATAGGCCTTGATGCGCTCCAGCGCCGCATCGGCCAGGCGCGGGGCATTGTCGTTGAGCAGCAGGCTGCGGATGCGCGGGCGCATGCTGGATTCAAACTGGCCTGCGGCGCACACCGTGCCAATCGCACCGCCCATGGAGGTGCCTATCCAATGCGCCTGGGCAATGCCCAGTTGGTCGAACAAATCCGCCGCCATGCGTGCATAAAACTGCAGGCGGTATTCCTCGGCGGGCTGGCGGCTCCATTGGCTCAGGCCCCGGCCCAAGGTGTCGGGGCAGATCACGCGGTAGCGGTCGGCCAGGTGGGCGGCCAGGGGGTCCATGTCACGCCCGGTGCGCGCCAGGCCATGCCAGGCAATGACCACCGGGGCATGCGGCGCCCCCCATTCGGTGTAATGGATTTCGTAACCAGCGCACTGCACGTAGCGAGAGACGGGGGACATGGTGACCCTCCTTAAAAAAATTCAACCATCAAAACCTGCCGCACACTCACTTGAGCAAGCGGCCATTGCTGCCGATCACGGTCACTTCCACCTGGCGCGAACCAATGCGGTTCTTCGGCCCATAACCCAGGGTGATGCCGCCCAGGTCGTACTGGTGCATGGATTCCAGCGCCTTGACCACCTTGGTGCGCGTGGGCTGCGGGCCTGCGCGGCGCAAGGCTTCCACCAGTACCTTGGCGCCCAAAAACTCTTCAAAACTCGTGTAATTGACCTCGGCGTCGGGCGCGTAGGTTTTGAGCAGCTGCTGGTATTCACGCACCACGGGCAGCTGCGGGCGGTAGGGGTAAGGCACCACCTGGCTGATGCCCAAACCATGGGCGTATTTGATGCCGGCAATCTTGACGATTTCTGCCGGGTCCACCACCGAGATGTTGTAGAGCTGCGCCCCACCGCCCAGCTCGCGAAAGCGTTTGATGAAGGCGGCTGCGGGCTTGTTGACGGCAACCATGATGACGGCGTGCACATCGGCCTTCAGAACGGCTTGCACTGCGGCATCCACCTGGTCGGTGTTGCGCTCATAGGGCGCCGTGGCCACCAGCGCCAAACCCCGCTTGGCCATGGCGGCCTCCACCCCGGCCAGGCCGGATTTGCCAAAACCATCGTCCTGGTACATGACGGCAATGCGGTTCATGCCCAGGGTGGTGAGCTGCTGCACCATGTGCTCGGTCTCATCCACATAGCCTGCGCGCACATGGAAAATCCAGGGGTTGTACGGGCTGCGCAGCGATTCGCCCCCCGTGTAGGGGGCCACCAGGGCGGCGCCGCCCTGCTCCAGCACGCCGTCTTGCAGCAGCTGCGTGATATTGGCCGTGCCGGCAAAACCAAACAGTGCCACCACTTCGGGCTTGGCCAGCAGCTCGCGCGTCAGGCGCACGGTGTCGGGCACTTTGTAGCCGTCGTCCAGCACCTCCTGGCGGATGCTGGCGCCGTGGACGCCCCCCTGGGCATTCACCCAGTCGAAATAAATCTTGGCGCCCAGCACCATTTGCTTGCCCGTGGAGGCCAGCACGCCCGACAGCGGCGCCACCTGGCCGACAACCACTTCGGCCGCTTGCACGCCGCCCGCCAGGGCCCAACCCAAGGCCAGTGCCACTCCCGTGGGACGGACACGGCGGTTCCAGGGTGTCCAAGCGTTCATGGTGAAAATCCTTTGGTGGGTACGTCAACAATCGGGGCGTGCACCCGGCCTGCCGCCGTGGCACGGCGGCAGGCACTGGGCCATGGGTGCACGCCTTGGGCGAGGTATCAGTCGGGAATGGCGATGCTTCCTGCTGCCGTCACCACAATGGCATCGCCCGCGGCCGGGGCGCTTGCCAGCGCTGGCACGTTGGCGGCCGTGATGGCGGGCGCCGAGCCTGGCGTACCGCCGCGGGGCACGGTGCGCACCACCTGGCTGGCTGGCAGGGGCTTGCCGCTGGCCAGGTGGTCGTACACGGCGTCGAGCGCACGGTTCAGGTACACATGCAGCGGGATGTAGCGCGAGTCATAGCCTGGCAGCACCGTGGGCAGGCCGATGAAGCTGTCAAAGTGCTGGGCGTTGGCCACTTCCACGTAGCTCAGCTTGCTGGCTGCGCCTTCCACTTTTTTGTTCAAGGCGGCGTAGGGGCGCGAGGTGTGGCTCACGGGCAAGAGCGCGTCGGAGCGGCCATGCACGATGATGGCGGGCTTGCCGCGCAGGTTGCCGCTGCGCTGCGTCTCGCGCATGCCGGCCTGCAGTTTTTGCGCTGCGGCATCGGTGCCGGTCACCAGGTTGCGCAGGCACTGCGCGCCTTCGGTGTTCCAGTCGGCCTTGCCGTTGGACGACACCGAGAGGAAGTCCCGCGCAGCGCCCAGCTTGCCGTTGTTGTTGATGATTTGCACCCCGCCCGATGGCGGCACGCCGTTGCCCGAGGCAAACATGCCCGCCAAAGCCGCAGGGGCCAGGGGCGCCACAGCACCCACCGCCGTGGCCCCGGCGTAGCTGAAGCCGCAGAGGTTGTCGCGCACGCTGGCCCGTGCAAGGCCGTTGGCAAAGGTCACCGACACAGCCGGCGCCACTTCGAACGCCGCCAGCGATGCGTGCAGCACGTCAGACTCCGCCTCCCAGCCGTAGTCGCGCAGTTTTTGCAAAGCCTCTTCGGCCTGGGCGGCCGTGGTGTCGGCCGTGAGCAGACCCGCCGCCTTGAGCGAAGCGCAGCG
>CAZRFF010000045.1:0-11708 GCA_964599265.1 uncultured Simplicispira sp.
GGTCGCGATCAGCCACGTCCGTTTGCTGGAGTCGATTGGAGTGTCACTCATGGGGTTCCTCGATGTACATCGCTATGGTTGGGTCAACCGTAAATTGTAGCGGAGTGAAAACCCTTGGCCCGGAGAATTTGGCCTGGCCTTGACTTGCATCGAATTCTGCAAACACTGCCGTTGTGCGTGATACTCGCGGTCTTGCTATTCTTTGAGGGAGTTTTCATGGGTATGCTGCAGGAATTTCGCGAATTTGCCGTCAAAGGCAATGTGATCGACTTGGCTGTGGGCGTCATCATTGGCGGCGCATTCGGCAAAATTGTGGACTCCGTAGTGGCCGATCTCATCATGCCGGTGGTGGGGCTGGTGTTTGGCAAACTGGATTTCTCCAGCCTGTTCGTGGTGCTGGGCACCATCCCAGAAGGCACGGCACGCACCCTGGTCGATTTGAAGAAAGCCGGTGTTCCGGTGTTTGCCTATGGCAGCTTCATCACCGTCGCGGTCAACTTCGTCATTCTGGCCTTTATCATTTTCATGATGATCAAGCAGGTCAACCGCTTGAAACGCGAGGCCCCGGCCGCCGAAGCGGCCCCCGCTGAAACCGCCCCCACGCCCGAGGACATCGTGCTGCTGCGCGAGATCCGCGACAGCCTGAAAAAATAGTCAACCGCCCGCCAGCTGGCGGGCCATGCGCACGGCTTCGATCAGGCTTCCGGCATCGGCCACGCCCTGGCCGGCAATATCGAACGCCGTGCCATGGTCAGGGCTGGTGCGCACCAGGGGCAGGCCCAGGGTCACGTTCACGCCCTTGTCCACCCCCAGGTATTTGACCGGAATCAGCCCCTGGTCGTGGTACATGGCCACGACCGCATCGAATTCTCCGGGGCGCTGCGCCGTGCTGCGCGCGCGCATGAACACGGTATCAGGCGCATAAGGGCCATGCACATCCAGGCCTTGGACGCGGGCCTGCGCCAACGCAGGCTGTATCACTTCGATTTCTTCGCGGCCAAACAATCCGCCCTCCCCTGCATGCGGGTTCAGCCCAGCCACCGCAATGCGGGGCGAACGGCCCAGGCTGCGCGCAAGGGCTGCATGGGTGATGCGCAGGGTTTGCAACACATTGGCAGTGGTCACGGCGGCAATGGCGCCCTGCAAAGACACGTGGATGCTCACCAGTACGGTGCGCAGCTCGTCATTGGCCAGCATCATGCGCACGGGCATCTGGGCCACTGGCACACCGGCGTGCCGGGCCGCCTCGGCCTGCAGCAATTCGGTATGGCCGGGGTAGTCCACCCCTGCCGCAGCCAAAGATTCTTTGTGCAGGGGTGCCGTCACCAGTGCCGCCACGTCCCCGCGCAATGCGGCACGCGCCGCCCATTGCACGCAGGTGGCCGCAGCCCGCCCCGCCTCGGCCCCCACCTGTCCCCAGGGCTGCACACCCGGCAGGTCGGGCAAAGCCCACACCGGCACACAGCGGGCAGGCAGGCCTGGGACCTCGTCCAGGCTATCGAGCACGGCCAGGGGCAAGGACGGCATGCCCGGGCGTTCAATGCACGTGGCTGCGCGGCGCAGCGTGGGCACATCGCCCACCACAAAACAGCCTTGCAGCACTTCGGGCGCATCGCGAAAGGCTTTCGCCACAATCTCGGGGCCTATGCCCGCGGGGTCACCCTGGGTGATGGCGATGGGGCGTATGGGAGAAATATGCATAGAAAACGGCTCCAGCGCCCTATGAATCAGCGCAATCAGCTATCAAAACAGGAATTTCAAGCCGGGTTGGCAATGTCGATGAATTGGTGCTCCAGCCCCCACTGGGCGGCCACTTGCGCTGCCACGGCGGGTGCGCCGTAGCGCTCGGTGGCGTGGTGGCCCGCCGCCAGGTAGGCCACGCCGCATTCGCGCGCCAAATGGGCTTGGGGTTCCGATATTTCGCCGGTAATGAACGCATCGGCCCCGGCGGCAATGGCGGCTTCAAAGTAGCTTTGCGCCCCGCCACTGCACCATGCCACGCGGCGCAGGGGGCGCTGCGCATCGGCCGCCACCCAGGTCACACTGCGGCCCAGCACCTGCTCCACATGGCGGGCCAGGGCGGGGGGGTGCTCGAACGGGCACGCGCCCACGCAGCCCAAGTCCTGGTCGCCAAAACGGGCATCCGCCACCAGGCCCAGCTCGGCCCCCAGGCGGGCGTTGTTGCCCAGGTCGGGGTGGGCGTCCAGCGGCAGGTGGTAGGCAAACAGGTTGATGTCGTGCGCCAGGAGGCGCTGCAGGCGCTCTTTCATCCAGCCGACCACGCGGCCATCCTGCCCACGCCAGAACAGGCCATGGTGCACGAAGATGGCGTCGGCCTGCGCGGCAATGGCGGCGTCGATCAGCGCGCGGCTGGCCGTCACGCCGCTGACGATGCGTTTCACATCGCGCTTGCCTTCGACCTGCAAGCCGTTGGGGCCATAGTCTTTGAAGCGCTCAGGCTGCAAGAGCGCATCGAACGATTGGAGCAAGGTGTCTCGGGAAATGGTCATGCGCGTATTGTCCTTCTCCTGGCGCTGGTGGGTATGCAGCACAATAGCAGCCACTTTGGTTTTTTCCTCGGTTTTCCATGAAACGCCTTTGGCTGCTGTTTTCGCAAACCGTGACGGTGCTCGTCGCGGCCTATTTTGTCGTCGCCACCCTCCAGCCCGACTGGATTCGCAAGGGAGGGGTACGCACAGGGGCCGGAGTCTCCGTCATCGAAGCCGCCCCCACGCCCCCTGGGCAGGTGGCCGCAGGGAGCCTGAGCGGCGCTGCGCGCAAGGCATCGCCCGCCGTGGTGAGCATCAACACCAGCAAGGCGCCGGTGCGCGATCCGCGCAGCAGCGATCCGTGGTTCCGCTTCTTTTTTGGCGATGTGAGCGGCGAGCCCCAGGTGGGCCTGGGCAGCGGCGTGATTGTGAGCGCCGATGGCTACATCCTCACCAACAACCATGTGGTCGAAGGTGCCGACGAGATCGAAGTGACGCTCTCCGACAGCCGCCATGCGCGTGCACGCACCATTGGCACAGACCCCGAAACGGATCTGGCCATCCTCAAGGTGGATCTGGACAAGCTGCCCGTGATCGTGCTGGGCAATTCCGACGGGTTGGCCGTGGGCGACGTGGTGCTGGCCATTGGCAACCCCTTTGGCGTGGGCCAGACGGTGACCAGCGGCATCGTCAGCGCGCTGGGGCGCAGCCAACTGGGTATCAATACGTTTGAGAATTTCATCCAGACCGATGCCGCCATCAACCCCGGCAACTCAGGCGGCGCCCTGGTGGACGTGAACGGCAGCCTGATGGGCATCAACACTGCCATCTATTCGCGTTCGGGCGGCAGCCTGGGCATTGGGTTTGCCATCCCCATGTCCACGGCGCGCATGGTGCTCGATGGCATCGTGCGCGAGGGCAAGGTCACGCGCGGCTGGATTGGCGTGGAGCCGGGCGAACTTTCACCCGAACTGGCCGAAACCTTTGGTGTGAAAGCGACTTCGGGCGTCATCATCACCGGCGTATTGCAAGACGGCCCGGCCGCCCAGGGTGGCGTGCGCCCTGGCGATGTGATTGTGAAGGTGGCCGGCCACCCCGTGACCAATGTGGCGGCACTGCTCTCGACCGTGGCCAATTTGCGGCCTGGTGAGCCCGCCGCGTTCGAAGTGCAGCGCGGCGGCGACGTGGTGGAGCTGAAGCTCACCCCCGCCGCGCGCCCGCAGGCGCGGCGCTCGCGCCAGCGCTGAATTTTCGCGCAGCCCCTTGCGGCATGGGGCTGCGGCGCCGCCGATCAGGCCGTCTCTTGATCAGCGTCCGGCGCCTTGGTGCTGCGCACAAAGTACTGCGCGGCCCAGATACCCGCCTCATAGAGCAGGCACATGGGCACGGCCAGTGCCAATTGCGAGATCACATCGGGCGGCGTCACCACCGCCGCGATGATGAAGGCAACGACGATGAAATAGCCGCGGAACGACTTGAGCTTGACCACATCGACAATGCCAAAACGCACCAGCAGCACCACCACAATGGGCACCTGGAACGCGAGGCCAAAAGCCAGGTAGAGCGACAAGATGGACTCCACGTACGAAGCAATGTCCGGCGTGGCCGCCACGCTGGCGGGTGTGAACCCCTGGATGAAGGCAAACATTTTGTCGAGCACGAAGAACTGCACGAAAGCAATGCCCGTGTAGGCCAGCAGGCTGCCAAAAACGATGAGCGGCAGCACGAATTTTTTCTCGTGGCTATACAAGCCCGGCGCCACGAACATCCAGATTTGGTAAATCAGCCAGGGCAGCGCCAGCAGCACCGCCACCAGCGTGAGCACTTTGAGCGGCACGAAAAACGGCGAAAAAACCCCCACGGCAATGAGTTTGGCGTCGGGCGGCATGTGCGCGCGGATGGGCTGTGCAATGAAGTCGATCAGGCCATTGGGGCCGGGCCAGATGGCCAGCAACCCCAGCGCCACGGCAATGCCGTAGATGCTGTAGAGCAGGCGATCGCGCAGCTCCATGAGGTGCTGCACAAAGGGCTGCTCTGTGCCCGCGAGTTCGTCTTCTTGGGAGGGTTGCTCGGACATGGTGAAGGCTAGGTGCGCCAGAGCGCAAAAACCGACGGAGGGCCGCTCTGGCGCGCCCCGTCAGCGGATTGTGGGAGGCCGGTAACGGGCCACGCGCGCCGCGCCCGACTGGGCCTTGGTACGAACGCCATTGCGCGACTTGTACCACTGCGGCACGGCGCCCCGCTTGAGGCGCCAGTTTTTGCGCGGGTGCTGGTAAACCGGCACCACGGGCTCGGAAGTGAATGAATTTTCGAGTGCGGCCGCCGCTTCGCCCGTGGCCTCGGCCCAGTCTTTTTCCAGCTCGGACGCCGTGGTGTGGATGGACTGCTCTACGTCGCGTGCGGCCGTCTCCACCGTTTCCTTCATTTTTTTGAGCTCATCGAGCTCCATGGAACGGTTGACCTCGGCCTTCACATCGGCCACATAGCGCTGTGCCTTGCCCAGCAAGGTGCCCACGGTGCGCGCCACACGCGGCAGTTTTTCGGGCCCGATGACGATGAGCGCCACCACACCCACCAGCGCCATTTTGGACAGGCCAATATCAATCATGCGATCTCAACAGTGCGAGAGAAGGCGCTGCATCAGCCCTTCTGCTTGGCCTCAACGTCGATGGTGGTTTTTTCAGCCGCCGTGCTGCTGGTCACCTGGCCCGCAGGGGGGGTGGGGGCGTCACCCGCCGTGCCATCCTTCATGCCGTCTTTGAAGCCCTTGACCGCACCGCCCAGATCCTGGCCGATGTTCTTGAGCTTTTTGGTGCCGAACACCAGCACGACGATCAACAGCACGATCAGCCAGTGCCAGATAGAAAAGGAACCCATGGAAAACCTCCTGATAAGCGTTGGATTTTAGTCTGTATCAGCCCTTGAGCCAGGGCCGCGGGCCACCCATGACGTGCACATGCAGGTGGTGCACTTCCTGCCCGCCTTCGGTGCCCGTGTTGACCACGATGCGATACCCCCCATCCGGGTAGGGCCGGCAGCCCTGCTCCAGCGCCAGGCGCGGGGCCAGGGCCATCAGACGGCCCAGCAAGGCTTCATGCTCGGGCTGCACCTGCGCCATGGACGCAATGTGCTCTTTGGGCACCATGAGAAAGTGCACCGGCGCCCAGGGGTGGATGTCGTGAAAGGCGTAGAAGTCCTCGTCTTCATAGACTTTCTTGGACGGGATCTGGCCAGCAATGATTTTGCAGAAAATGCAATTGGGGTCGTGCATACAGCAATCCAGGAACAAAGATCAAGACACCACGGCGCGGCTCTGGTTCATGGCCACCATGCCGCGCACAATGCGGTAGAGAAACCAGATCGAAATCAGCAGCCAGGCCACCCAGCCGGGAAGGAAAAGCAAGAGCCACAGCGGCACCGTGACGAGGTAGAGCACCCCCGCCGTGAGCACCGTGGAGATGCGCCACGAAAAATGCGACGCCTGCCAGGTTCCCTGGGCCTCGTCTTTTTTCACCAGATCAATCACCAGCGCGATGAGCAGCAGTACGGCGCTGGGCTGCGCGCCGGGCACTACGGCCGCCACCGCCACGATGAGGTGCAGCACGTAGCTCACCCAGCCCCAGGCCTTGAGGCCCTCGGCGCGTTCGTCTTGCACGTCGATGATGTCATCCATGGCAAACCCTCCTGGGCTGAGAAAAAAAGGGTCAGTGCGCAGGCGCACGCGCAGCTTTTTCGGCAATGCCGCTGGTGCCTTCACGGCGCTCCAATTCGGCCAGCACGTCGGCAGGCGCCAGGCCGTAATGCGCCAGGGCCACCAGGGTGTGGAACCACAAATCAGCCACTTCATAGACCAGCTTGGCTTTGTCAGCGCCATGGTCTACGTCTTTGGCGGCCAGCACCACTTCCGTGGCTTCTTCGCCGATTTTTTTCAAGAAAGCGTCAGGCCCCTTGTGCAGCAGGCGCGCCACGTAGCTGGCCTGGGGGTCACCCCCGTGCGCGGGTTTGCGGCTTTCGATGGTGGCGGCCAGACGCGCCAAGGAATCGTTGGAATTCATGCCCGTTATTTGTAGATGGTTTGCGGGTCTTTCAAGACCGGATCGACGCTGCGCCACACCCCGTTTTCCAGCCTGCTGAAAAAGCAGCTGTGCCGCCCGGTGTGGCAGGCAATGCCAGGTTCGTGCCCCTGCTGCGTGACCTTGAGCAGCACCACGTCCTGGTCGCAATCGAGGCGGATTTCGTGCACGGTTTGCACATGGCCCGATTCTTCGCCCTTGTACCAGAGTTTGCCGCGTGAGCGGCTGAAATACACCGCGCGGCCCAGTTTCGCCGTCTCGGCCAGGGCCTCACGGTTCATCCAGGCGAACATCAGCACGTCGCCGGTGTTTTGCTCCTGCGCAATCACGGGCACCAGGCCCTGCGCGTCCCATTGCACGGTATCCAGCCAGTCGTTCATAGCGGTAGGGTCTTGCATGGGTTCAGCGCCATTGCGGCGCGATGGCGCGCGCCGCCTGTACGGCACCAGAACCAAACGCCGCGCCAAAACGCTTGGCCAGACGTTCGGCGACGTTTTCGCGGTGCGTGTAGTCGATGATGTCTTCGGCCTTGACCACCTCGCGTGCCACGTAGTCCAGGCTGCCCAATTGGTCGGCCAGGCCACGCTCTATGGCTTGCTGGCCCGTCCAGAACAGGCCGCTGAAGGTTTGTTCGTCGGGCTTGAGCCGGTCGCCCCGGCCGTTTTTCACGGCCGTGATGAACTGCTGGTGGATTTGGTCCAGCATGACCTGGGCCAGCTGGCGCTGTTTGTCCGTCTGGGGGCTGAAGGGGTCGAGAAAGCCCTTGTTTTCACCTGCCGTGAGCAGGCGGCGCTCCACGCCCAATTTATCCATGGTGCCAGTGAACCCAAAACCGTCCATGAGCACGCCAATACTGCCCACGATGCTGGCCTTGTCCACATAAATATCGTCCGCCGCAGCCGCAATGTAGTAGGCCGCCGAGGCGCAGGTTTCCTCGACGACGGCGTACAAGGGTTTGCCGTGTTTTTGCTTGAGGCGGGTGATTTCGTCGTTGATGATGCCCGCCTGCACCGGGCTGCCGCCGGGGGAATTGATGAGCAGCACCACGGCCTGCGAGCCCGAATCCTCAAACGCCGTGCGCATGGCCGCGAGGATGTTTTCGGCACTGGCGTCGGCCCCCGATGCGATCTCGCCCTTGATTTCCACCACCGCCGTGTGGGCCGAGGATTTGGTGGCCTTGGCCGCCATGTCGTTGTTCCACACCCCCCAGACCAGGGCGCCCAACAGCGCCAGCCAGGCCAGGCGGAAAAAAATGCGCCAGCGCCGCGCCGCCCGCTGCTCGGCCAGTGCGGCAAAGGCGAGTTTTTCGAGCACCGCGCGTTCCCAGCCCGGGGCGCCTGGCTGCGCACTGCTTGCTACAGAAGGTGTAGCGCCTTGCGCCCATGGGTCGGGCGTTGGCAGTGGTTTTTTATCAAAACCGCCGCTGGGGTTGTCTTGGGATTCGTTCATTTCAGAACTCTAGGGGTCGTAATTGCTTCGCAGTATGCCAGTGCACCATGCCATCGCTCTCGGTCACTGCAATTTTGACCAAACCGCCCCGGCAAGGGCCTGCCACACCCGCACCGGTATCGGGCGCATACATAGCGCCATGGGTGGCGCACATCAGCCAGTGGCCGGTGGAGTCAAAAAACCGATTTTCCTGGTAGTCCATCTCCATGGGCACGTGGGTGCAGCGGTTGAGGTACGCATGCACCTGACCCTGGTAGCGGATGGCAAAGGCCCGGCAGTGCTGACCCAGGTAAACCACATCAAAAGACACGGCCAGGCCGCCGTCTTGCAGATCGGCGCTGGGGCACAGGGGCATCGCCTGTACTGCTGCCTCTGCGGCATCGCTCATGCCTGGGACTCCAGCCAGTGGTGCAAGTCAGCCACGGAATGCGCCACATGCAGGGGCGAAAGCGCACCAAACGTATCGCTGGCGTGGGCCCCGTAGCCCACCCCCACGCTGGCGCAGCCGGCGTTCAGCGCCATTTGCAGGTCGTGCGTGGTGTCGCCGATCATGAGCACGCGCTCGGGCGGGGTGTCGAATTCGGCCATCAGCTCCTGCAGCATCAGCGGGTGGGGTTTGCCGGCTGTCTCATCGGCCGTGCGCGACCCATCGAACATGCCGCGCAATTGCACCATGTGCAGCACCTGGTCCAGCCCACGGCGGCTTTTGCCCGTGGCCACGGTCAGCAGGTGGCCGCGCTGGCGCAGGGCCTCCAGCATGGGCAGCACGCCATCGAACAGGTTCAGGTCATCCTGGTGCTGCAGGTAGTGGTAGCGGTAGCGGTTGGCCAGCTCTGGGTATTGGGTGGGCGGCACGTCGGGCGCGGCGTACGCCAGGGCCTGCGGCAGGGCCATGCCGATCACATAGGCGGCCGCATCGTTGCTGGGCACAGCACCGCCCACGTCGCGCACCGCCTCCTGGATGCTGCGCACGATGATGGCGGTGGAGTCGAACAGGGTGCCGTCCCAATCGAAGGCGATCAGGTCGAAACGGCGTGCTCGGGCGGTGGGGTTCATGGTGTCGGTGGGGTGAAACAGGCCAGATCGGGCGGCAAATCGGCCAGCAACTGTACGCGCTCGCCGCTGGCGGGGTGGTCAAACTGCAGGCGCCATGCGTGCAAAAACATACGCTTCAAACCCTGGCGCTGCAAGCGGCGGTTGAGGTCGAAATCACCGTATTTTTCATCACCCGCAATCGGGTGGCCGCTGCTGGCCAAGTGCACGCGGATCTGGTGCGTGCGCCCGGTTTTGATGGTGACCTCCAGCAGGGTGAGGGCTGGCAGGCCCTCCAGGGGCCGGGCGGGCCAATGGCTGCGGATTTTGACCAGGGTGACGGCACGCATGGCGTCGGGGTCGTCGGGCGTGGTCACGCGCACACGGCGCTCGCCATCGGCTTGCAGGTATTTGTGCAGCGGGGTGTCAATCACCTTTTTGCGTTCGGGCCACGCCCCCACCACCAGCGCCAGGTAGGTTTTGCCGGTTTCGCGGCTGCGGAATTGCTCTTGCAGGCGCGTGAGCGCGCTGCGCCGCTTGGCCACCAGCAAAATGCCCGAAGTTTCACGGTCCAGCCGGTGCACCAGCTCCAAAAAACGCGCCTGGGGGCGTGCCTGGCGCAGTTGTTCGATCACGCCAAAATCCACCCCGCTGCCCCCGTGCACGGCCGTGCCGGCGGGTTTGTCGATGGCCAGCAAGTGTTCATCTTCCAGCAGAACGGGAAATTCCCGCGCCGGTGCCGGGCGCTCGGCTTTGTCAGCGGCCTTGTCGGACAGGCGCAGGGGCGGCACACGCACCTGGTCGCCATCTTGCACACGGGTATCGGCACTGGCCCGGCCTTTGTTGACGCGCACTTCGCCGCTGCGGATGATGCGGTAGACCAGGGTTTTGGGCACCCCCTTGAGGTGGCGCAGCAAAAAATTGTCCAGCCGCTGGCCTGCCGACTCGACGTCCACGCCCAGCAGGCGCGCCGTAGGGGATTCGGGTAATGCCGGACGGCGCGCCGCCGGTTTGCCCTTTATAATGTCAGTCACCTGCGCAGTATTTTGTAAGTGGTTGATTCGCCTGGAGTTTAGTCCATGCGGCCATTTCCCCGTGCGCAGGCAGGTCGATGCCGGCGGGCATGGTACCGGTTGGCGGTGGGCCAGTTGCCCCCTGCGGCAGGTGCTTTGTTCGGGTGGCTGACACATTGGAACACCGATACGGAATACCCCAATTGGGTAGGCCGCCCCACCCGGGTGGCGCCTGCCCAAGGACCAAAGCGAAACCATGTGGACGTTGTTGATGCTGATCCAGACGCTGTGGCGCAGGCACATGCCTGCCCCACGGGCCGTGGATGGCGTACCCGCGTCCGTTGCGCCTGCGCACCCCCGCCATTTTTCGGCGGCGCTTGAACGTGCTTGCAGGCAACTCGCCCCCATCCATGCGCCCTTGCCGCCCCCGCCGAGCCCATAAGCTCGCGGGGTGTTTTGGCATTTTTGGCAATTCCTTCCGTTCCAGTCGCGTCAGTCCAGGCACCGTTGGCTCATTCAGAGCCTGTTTGTCTGTAGGGTCGTTGCGCGCCCAAGCCTTGGAGGCCGGCACGCTGCACAACAACAAGGAAGACGCACATGAAGCGCATGCTGATCAACGCCACGCAAGCCGAAGAACGGCGCTTGGCCATCGTTGATGGACAAAAACTCCTCGACTACGAGATCGAAATCGAAGGGCGCGAACAGCGCAAGGGCAATATCTACAAGGCGGTAGTCACACGCGTGGAGCCTTCGCTGGAGGCCTGCTTTGTCGATTACGGCGAAGACCGCCACGGCTTTTTGCCGTTCAAGGAGATCTCCAAACAGTACTTTGCCGAGGGCGTTTCGCCCAACCAGGCACGCATCAACGAGGTGATCAAAGAGGGCCAGGAGCTCATCGTCCAGGTCGAAAAAGAAGAGCGCGGCAACAAGGGCGCGGCGCTGACCACCTTCATCAGCCTGGCCGGACGCTATGTGGTGCTCATGCCCAACAACCCGCGCGGCGGCGGTGTGAGCCGCCGCATCGAGGGCGAAGACCGCGCCGAACTCAAAGAGGCGATGGACCAGCTCGAATACCCCAAGGGCATGTCCATCATCGCGCGCACCGCCGGCATCGGCCGCACTGCGCCCGAGCTGCAGTGGGACCTGAACTACCTGCTCAAACTGTGGAGCGCCATCGACGGCGCAGCCAAGGCGGGTAAAGGCGCATTCCTGATTTACCAGGAATCCAGCCTGGTGATCCGCGCTATCCGCGACTACTTCAACAGCGACATCGGTGACATCCTCATCGACACCGACGACATTTACGAGCAGGCCCAGCAGTTCATGGCGCACGTCATGCCCGAGCATGCCAACCGCGTGAAGCGCTACCGCGACGACGCCGCCCTGTTCTCCCGCTTTCAGATCGAACACCAGATCGAATCGGCCTACGCCCGCACGGTGAGCTTGCCCTCGGGCGGCGCCATCGTCATCGACCACACCGAAGCCCTGGTCAGCGTGGACGTGAACTCGGCCCGCGCCATCAAGGGCGGCGACATCGAGGAAACCGCCACCCGCACCAACCTGGAAGCCGCCGACGAAGTGGCGCGCCAGATGCGTTTGCGCGACCTGGGCGGCCTGATCGTGATCGACTTCATCGACATGGAGGAGAGCAA
>CAZRFF010000046.1:0-7304 GCA_964599265.1 uncultured Simplicispira sp.
CGCCCGAGGCGGTCTGCAGGCCCACGGCGGCGAACTTGCTGGCGTTCTGGATGCCAGGGTCCGTGGTGTAGCTGACCACCACGCCGGGCGCCTTCCAGCCCTCGGCGGCCACGCTGGGGAAGCCGCGCGATTCGAGCAGCGCGCGCACCTGTTCGCCCAGTTGCATTTGCTCCTGGCGCACCGTGTCGAAGCCGTAGGCCTTGGTTTCCAGCATCACGTCGCGCAGGCGCACCAGCGCATCGGTGGGCATGGTGGTGTGGTAGGCGTGCTGGCCTTTTTCGTAGCCTTCGGCGATCTGCATCCACTTTTTCAGGTCGCACGAGAAGCTGGAGCTCTGCGTGCCTTCAATCGCTTGGCGGGCGCGCTCGGACAGCATCACCATGGCGCAGCAGGGCGAACCGCTCCAGCCTTTTTGCGGGGCGCTGATGAGCACGTCCACGCCCGTGGCCTGCATGTCCACCCACATGGCGCCGGAGGCCACGCAGTCGAGCACGAACAGCGCGCCCACCTCGTGCGCTGCTGCGGCCACGGTGCGGATGTAGTCGTCCGACAGGATGATGCCGCTGGCGGTTTCCACATGGGGCGCGAACACCACTTTGGGTTGCTCGGCGCGGATGGCGGCCGCCACTTCATCGGCCGGGCAAGGGGCCCAGGGCGCCTGGGCGCCATCGCCTTGCTTGCGCGCTTTGCACACCACGGCACCGCCGCCCAGGCCCTTGTCGGCATCAAAAATCTGGCTCCAGCGGTAGCTGAACCAGCCGTTGCGCACGATGAGCACTTTTTGCTGGTTGGCAAACTGGCGCGCCACGGCTTCCATGCCGAAGGTGCCGCTGCCCGGAACCAGCACGGCGGTGTGGGCGTGGTAGACCTCCTTGAGCACACCCAGAATGTCCTGCATCACGCCCGTGAAGCGCTTGGACATGTGGTTGAGGGCGCGATCGGTGTAGACGACCGAGAATTCAAGCAAGCCGTCGGGATCAATATCGGGCAAAAGGCCGGGCATGGGGGTCTCCGTGGGTAGGGGTGGCTTCAAAAGCGTTTCAGCTTAGCACGCCTGCCCCGCCCTGACGCCCGCACGGCCTTGCGCTCACCAGGTGTCGATAAACCGCGCCCCCAACGGGGCCACGCGTGCCGATGCCAGGCCGCGCACCAGCCAGGCGCGGGTGTCCGCCGGGTCGATGACGGCGTCGATCTCCAGCGTGGCGGCCATGTGCATGGCTTCGCCGTTGGCATACGACTTGGCCACCAGCTTTTTGAACAAGGCATCGCGCTCGGGGCCTTCGGCCAGGGCTTCCAATTCTTTGCGAAAACCCAGGCGCACCGCCCCTTCCAGCCCCATGGCGCCGAACTCGCCCGTGGGCCAGGCGACGGTGAACACCGGCGCGTGCAGGCCGCCCGCCGCCATGCCCATGGCGCCCAGGCCGTAGCCCTTGCGCAGCACCACGGCAAAGAAGGGCACGCGCAGGTGCGCGGCGGTGACGAACAAGCGGCTCACATGGCGCACCTGGGCGGTGTGTTCCACCTCGGGGCCGACCATGAAGCCGGGGGTGTCCACCAGGCTGATGAGCGGCAAGCCGTGCGCGTTGCACAGTTGCATGAAACGTGCCGCCTTGTCGGCGGCGGCAGCGTCGATGGCGCCGCCCAGGTGCGCAGGGTTGTTGGCCAGCACGCCCACGGGACGGCCTTCGATGCGTGCCAGCGCCGTGTGGATGCCTGCGCCAAAACCCGTGCGCAGCATGAGCAGGCTGCCCTCATCCGCCAGGCCTTGCAGCGCCTGGCGCGTGTCGTACACGCGCAGGCGGTTCTCGGGCACCACCTGGCGCAGCAGGCGCTGGTCCGGCGCGCTCCAATCGCGCGCACGGCCCTGGAAAAACGACAGGTAGTGGCGCGCGGCCTGCACGGCTTCGCGCTCATCCTTCACCAGCACGTCGATCACGCCATTGGCGTGCTGCACGCTGCTCGGGCCGATCTGCTCGGGTTTGAACACGCCCAAGCCGCCGCCCTCGATCATGGCCGGCCCGCCCATGCCGATATTGCTGGCGCGCGTGGCAATGATGGCATCGCAGCAGCCCAGCAGCGCCGCATTGCCGGCAAAGCAGCGCCCGGCCGCCACACCGACCACGGGCACCTGGCCCGACAGCCGTGCATGGGCGGCAAAGGTGTGCACATGCAGGCCAGCCACCACGGGGATGTCGGTATCGCCGGGGCGTCCACCGCCGCCTTCGGCGAACAGCACCACGGGCAGGCGCTGGTCGAGCGCGATGCCCAGCATGCGGTCGGTCTTGGCGTGGTTGCGTGCGCCTTGCGTGCCAGCCAGCACCGTGGCGTCGTAGGCCATGACCACGGTGCGCGCGGCTTCTTCGCCACACTGCGCACCATTGACCGCGCCAATGCCCGTCACCATGCCGTCGGCCGGGGTGTTGGCGATCAGGTCTTCCATGCTGCGGCGGCGCGCCTGCGCGGCCACGGCGAGCTGGCCGTATTCGATGAAGGAACCTTCGTCGCACAGATCGGCAATGTTCTCGCGCGCCGTGCGCTGGCCCTGCGCGTGGCGCTTGGCCACGGCCTGGGGGCGCTGGGCGTCGAGCGTGACAGCATGGCGGTCCAGCACACGCTGCAGGTCGGCGCGGATGTGGCCGGGGTCTTGCGCTGCATGCGCGGCAGCCGCGTCCTGCACGGCATCGTCCACAGGGGCCAGGACCAAAAGCGCCTGGCCCTGGGCCACGTAGGCCCCAGGTGCAGCGGCCAGGGTCTGCGCCCGGCCCGCGTGTGGCGCCAGCAGCACATGCTCCATCTTCATGGCTTCGAGCACGGCCAGTTCGGCACCTGCGGCCACCAAGGCGCCTTCCGCCACGGAAAACTGCACCAAACGCGCAGGCATGGGAGCGCACACGGCGTGCGGATCGGCATCCTCGGCAGGCTGCGATGAATTTGAATGATTTTGGCCTTCAGCGCTTATCTGGAAAGCGCTAGAAGCTATTGATTTAGAAGCATCCAGCAGCGCTGGCAACACCTCTTCCACCCAGCGCGTATGCACCTGCTGGCATTCCATCTCAGGCCGCTGGGCCAGGGCTTGCAAGAGCGCCACGTTGGTGGTCAGGCCATCGATGCGGCATTCGGCCAGGGCACGCTGGGCGCGGCGCAGCACATCGGCAAATGGCCCGCTGCGCGTGGACACAATGAGCTTGGCCAGCAGCGTGTCGTAATGCGGCGAAGGCGCCCGGCCCGCCACGGCGTGGGAATCGACGCGCACACCAGGGCCCGTGGGCCAGTCCAGCCGCACAATGCGGCCGCTACCGGGCTGGGCGTTGCCTTGCGCGTCCAGCGTTTCGGCATTGATGCGCCACTGCATGGCCCAGCCCTGCACCCGTGGCGGCTGGTCTGGATCAAACCCCTGCGCCCGCAGCCCCACCCCCGCCGCCAGCTTGATCTGCGCTTGCACCAAATCCACGCCGGTCACCTCCTCGGTGATGGTGTGCTCCACCTGCAGGCGCGGGTTGGCCTCGATGAACACATAGGGCAGGTCGCTGCTCGCCAGATCGACCAGGAATTCAAACGTGCCCAGGCCCTGGTAGCGCACGGCGCGTGCCATGGCCAGAGCGTCTTGCACGATGCGCTGGCGCAGCGCGTCGGGCAGCGTGGGACTGGGCGCAATCTCCACCAGCTTTTGAAAACGCCGCTGCAGCGTGCATTCGCGCTCGCCCAGGGCCATCACGTCCTGCCCGTCGCCCAGCACCTGCACCTCGATGTGGCGTGCGCCTTGCATCAGGCGCTCCACGTACACACCGTCCACACCAAAAGCGGCCTGGGCCTCGCGCCTGCAGGTGGCGTAGGCGGCAGGCAGGTCGGCCTCTGCCTGCACGGCGCGCATGCCGCGCCCACCGCCGCCGCCCACGGCCTTGATGACGATACCCACCGCCTGCCCACCCGAAGCCACACCCGCCTGCTGCGCCTGCCAAAAATGGTGGGCCTCTTCCAGCGTGACGGCGTGCTGCGTGCCCGGCATCAGCGGCACCGCATGCTGCAGCGCCAGTTCCCGCGCCTGCGCCTTGTCGCCAAACAAGGTCAATTGGTCTGGCATGGGGCCAATGAAGGTCACACCCGCGGCCTGGCAGGCCGCGGCAAAGTCGGCCCGTTCACTCAAAAAGCCATAGCCAGGGTGGATGGCGCGCGCGCCCCGCTCCTGGGCAATGGCGATGAGGCGCGCACCATCCAGATACGCCGCCGGGCCGCTGGCGCCCAAGGCCACGGCCTCGTCCGCTGCGCGCACATGCGGTGCATCGGCATCGTCGCCGGCATACACCGCCACACTGGGCACGCCCAGGTCATGCAAGGCACGCACGATGCGCAGCGCCACCTCACCACGGTTGGCGATCAGTACTTTCTGGAACATGGCAATCTCTGATTTCTATGATTTTTGTAGCTGCCAACGCATGTATTTAAAGCGTTAGCAGCCGTTTCATATCCAAACACCCATCAAGGCTGGTCCTTGAGCATGCGCCGGAGCACCTTGCCCGCGCCGGTGGCGGGCAAGGCGGCGATCACGCGCACTTCGCGCGGCGCCTTGTAGGGCGCCATGTTTTCACGGCACCAGGCGATGAGGGCATCGGCCTGCACCTCCTGCCCTGGCTTTTTCACGATGAAGGCGCGCACCACCTCGCCCTTTTCGGCATCGGGCACACCGATCACGGCGGCCTGCGCCACCGCCGGATGTTTGATGAGGATGGTTTCCACCTCTTCCGGAAACACGCTGTAGCCCGAGACCTTGATCATCTCCTTGAAGCGCCCCACGAAGCTCAGATAACCTTCGGCATCCACCTTGCCCATGTCGCCGGTGTGCACCCAGCCGTTCTTGAGCGTGGCCGCCGTCGCCTCGGGCTTGTTCCAGTAGCCCTGGAAGTTGCCGGGCGACTGCACGGTGATCTCGCCCAATTCACCCGCCGGCCGCTCCGCACCCGTATCGGGGTCGATGATGCGGATGGTCACGCCCGGCATGGGTTTGCCCTGCGTGCCCCAGCGGATCGCGTCCACGGGCATGCCGGTGTCCATGGTGTGCGTCTCCGACAGGCCATAGGCCGCTTCATTGCTGATGCAAGGCCCGCCGGTAAAAGCCTGCCACTTTTGCGCCAGGGACTCGGTGAAGGTGATGCCAAAACTGGTCACCGGATTGCGCCGCAGGCTCTTCAAATCAAAGCGTGCGGCGTCCGGCACCTGCATGCAGGCCAGATTCATGGGCGCTATCGAATACCAATGCGAAACCTTGTAGCGATCAATGGCCTGCAACACCGCCACGGGGTCGAAACGGAACAGCAACACCTGCGTGGCACCCGCCAGAATGGGCACGTTCACGCCCATCAGCATGCCAGCGATGTGGTAGAGCGGCGCCACTGACAGGGCGATGGACGCAGCATCCATGCCCGCGCTCTCCATGGTCACGCGCGTTTTGAACAGCGCATTGCCGTAGCTCAGCATGGCGCCCTTGGGCAGGCCGGTGGTGCCGCTGGTGTAGGTCATCAGCGCCACATCGTCCAGGCTGACGGCGACGGGGGCAGGTTGAGCACGCGTGCGCATCACCGCCAAAAAATCTTCGCAACCCTCGGGCACCACGCGCTCGGCCTGGCGGGCGGCCTGCAGTTCGGGCGGGATGTGCAGCACAGGCTCAGCGGGCAGCAAATCGGTGTAGTACACGGCAAACACATGCGCCAGCGTGGTGCCCTCGGCCTGTTGGCGCACCTGGGCGACCACGGACAGCAGATCGGCCGCAGCAACGATCACGCGCGCCTTCAAATCGCCCACCTGGTAGGCCAGCTCGTGCGCCTTGTTCAGCGGCCCGCTGGGGCAGACGATGGCGCCGATCTTCTGAATGCCGTAATGCGCCACCAGGTACTGCGGGCAGTTGTTCAAGAACAGCACCACCGGCTCGCCCTTGGCCACGCCCAGCGCCTGCAGCCTGGCGGCAAAGGCATCGCTCGCAGCATCCAGTTCGGCCCAGCTCAGGGCCCGGCCGTACCAGACCAAGGCAGCGGCATCGGGTTTTTCGCGCGCGTGCTGGCGCAAGGTTTCGTGCAAAGGCACAAGGGGGGTGGTTGGGGTCATTTTCTGTCTCCTAGGTGTCAGTGAACACAGGTCGGGACAAGCGCATCAGGGTTTCCCATGATGCGAACGGCCCGCCAATGCCTTGCCAATATATACCGATTGGTAGAACAATGCTACCCATGGGTATAATTGAAGCGACACCTCTCCCGGCGCCTGATTTGCAGCCCGATTGGCAGACCGGTTTTCCGGTGGCGACCGGCGGGCGGCAAAAAACCTACACCGCCAGCAGCGACGAAAAACGCGAGCGCATCCTCAAGGCCGCCGAGGCCTTGTTCGACCGCCAGGGCTATGCCAACACCACCATGGAACAAATCGTGCAGCAGCTGGGCGTGACCAAGCCCTACGTGTACTACTACTTCCACAACAAACAAGAGATTTACGAAACCCTGTGCTGGCGCCCGGCCGTGGCCTGCTTCACGGCCATGGACTTTCCCGAGGACGACACCCGCCCCGCGCACATCAAAGTGGCCGATGGCGTGGAGCGGCTGATCCGCGCCACCATCGAACACCACCCGTCGGCATTTTTCTTGTACCGCGACCCACAGGCCTTGCGCCCCGAATACCTGGCCATGCAAAAAAAATTGGCCAACCGCTACTACGACCGCATGTGCACGCTGATGGAAGAAGCCCGCGCCGACGGCATGCTGGACTTCAAGGAAACCCGCCTCACCGCCCTGGCCGCCTGCAGCCTGCCCGGTTTTTTGTACCACTGGTACCGGCCCGACGGACGCCTGTCCCCGGCCGAAGTGGTGCGCGAGCTCTCGCAACTGGCCTGGCGTGTGATGGGCCTGCGCACCGTACGCCGCAAAGCGGCAAGCACCCTTTCCCAACCACAACCCTCGGAGACACAAAAATGAACCGCTTATTCAAACCCCTGGCCGCCGCGGCCCTGCTCTTGGCGGCCAGCACCCAGGCACAAGAGACTTTCAAGATCGCTTACATCGACCCGCTCTCGGGCCCTTTCTCCAACGTGGGCGAGCTGATGCTGGCGCACACCCAATTCGCCATCGAAGACATCAATGCCAAGGGCGGTGTGCTCAAGGGGACCAAATTCCAGTTGCTGCAATTTGACAGCAAGCTCTCGGCGCAGGAAAGCCAGAACGTCTTGCAGGCCGCCATCGACCAGGGCGCACGCGCCATCGTCACCGGCGGGTCGGGCTCCTCCGTCGTCACCGCCCTGGTGCAGTCGGTCGCGCGCCACAACCAAC
>CAZRFF010000046.1:7318-11417 GCA_964599265.1 uncultured Simplicispira sp.
GGCAAAGCCTGCAATTTCTGGCATTTTCAATTCGAGGCCAACACGGCCATGAAAATGAAGGCCATTGCCAACTACGTCAAACAACAATCCGACATCAAAAAGGTCTACCTGCTCAACCAGGACTATGCCCACGGCAAGCAGTGGGCCCACTACGGCCGCGAGTTGGTGGGCCTGGCGCGGCCCGACATCCAATTCACCGGCGAGGCCTTGCACCCCATCGGCCGCGTCAAAGACTTCTCGCCCTATGTCGCAAAAATCAAAAGCACCCAAGCCGATGCACTCATCACCGGCAACTGGGGCCAGGACATGGTGCTGCTGCTCAAGGCCGCGGGTGAGGCGGGGTACAACCTGCGCTATTTCAACCACAGCGCAGGCTCTATCCCAGGAACGGTGCTGGCCGTATCACAAGCCAAACTCGGCCAACTGACCTGGGTGGCCGAATGGCACCCCGGCCAAGCCCAAACCCCCAAGGTGGACGCACTGGCCAAGGCCTACCACGCCAAAACCGGCAAAGATTTTTTATCGCCGCGCATCGACCTGACGCCGCGCATGCTGGCCGCCGCCATCAACAAGGCCCAGTCCACCGAACCGGCAAAAATCGCCCGCGCCCTGGAAGACCTCACCATCGACTCGGTCGTCGGCCCGGTGCGCATGCGCGCCGAAGACCACCAGTTGCTGCTGCCCCAGGTGGTCAACACCATTGCCCCCGTGGACGGCAAAACCGTCACCGTCGGCTGGGAGGGCACCCACTACGGTTTCCGCACCGACGCCGCCTACTCTGGCAACGAACTCGCCCAAGGCACGGAGTGCAAGATGGCGCGCCCCTGACCTTCATCCACCTTGGCATAAGTGCGGGTGCCAAAAATCCCCGTCCCCACCCGCACCACGGTACTGCCCGCCGCAATGGCCGCCTCCAGGTCGTCGGTCATGCCCATGGACAGGGTGTCAAAACGCTCCAACCCCGGCAGGCCGCTGGTACGCAAAGACTCAAACAGCTCCCAGGCCCGCCGGTGCAGCGCATATTGCGCTGCAAAACCCTCGGCGGGCTCAGGGATGCTCATCAGCCCCCGCAGGCACAACTGTGGCAATGCCGCCACGGTTTGGGCCAGTTCCAGGGCCTCTTGCGGAGCCACACCCGATTTGTTGGCCCCCCCATCCACATTGACCTGGATGCACACCTGCAGCGGCGGCAAATGGGCCGGGCGCTGGGCCGAAAGGCGCTCGGCCGTCTTGGCCCGATCCAGGGAATGCATCCAGTCGAAATGCTCGGCCACCAGCCGCGTCTTATTGCTCTGTACCGGCCCCAGGCAATGCCACAGCAGGGGCGGAGCACCCAGGGCCCGCACGGCGGTCATCTTCTCGACAGCCTCCTGCAGGTAGTTTTCGCCAAAGGCACGCTGCCCCGCCTGGGCGGCCTCCAGCACGGCCTCGGGGCCAAAGGTTTTGGAAACAGCCAGTAACGAAACCTGGGCCGGATCGCGCCCCGCGCGCGCGCAAGCGGCGGCAATTCGGTGCTGTACCTGTTGAAGCTTATTGGCAATCGTGGTCATAATGGTTATTGAGCGTACCAAACGACAGAGGGAACCGTGGACATTACCCAATTGCTGGCCTTCAGTGTCAAAAACAAGGCGTCCGACCTGCACCTTTCTGCAGGCTTGCCACCCATGATCCGCGTGCACGGCGACGTGCGGCGCATCAACGTGGAGGCGTTGGATCACAAAACCGTGCATGCCATGGTGTACGACATCATGAGCGACTCGCAGCGTAAAACCTACGAGGAGTTCCTGGAGGTCGATTTCTCGTTCGAAATTGAAGGCCTGGCGCGCTTTCGTGTCAACGCCTTCAACCAGAACCGCGGCGCGGCCGCCGTGTTCCGTACCATCCCGAGCAAGATCCTGACGCTGGAGCAGCTCAATGCGCCCAAGATCTTCGCCGACCTGGCCCTCAAGCCGCGCGGCCTGGTGCTGGTCACCGGCCCCACGGGCTCGGGCAAGTCCACCACGCTGGCGGGCATGGTCAACCACCTGAACGAGACCGAATACGGCCATGTCCTGACCATCGAAGACCCGATCGAGTTCGTGCACGAATCCAAGAAGTGCCTGGTGAACCAGCGCGAAGTCGGCCCCATGACGCTGTCCTTCGCCGCCGCCCTGCGCTCCGCCCTGCGCGAGGACCCGGACGCCATCCTGGTGGGCGAAATGCGCGACCTGGAAACCATCCGCCTGGCCATGACGGCCGCCGAAACCGGCCACCTGGTGTTCGGCACGCTGCACACCTCCAGCGCCGCCAAGACCATCGACCGTATCATCGACGTGTTCCCGGCCGAAGAAAAAGAAATGGTGCGCGCCATGCTGTCCGAATCGCTGCAGGCCGTCATCTCGCAAACGCTGTGCAAGCTCAAGGACGGCTCGGGCCGCGTGGCCGCGCACGAGATCATGCTGGGCACCAGCGCCATCCGCAACCTCATCCGCGAGGCCAAGGTGGCGCAGATGTACTCCACCATCCAGACCAGCAACAGCGTGGGCATGCAGACGCTGGACCAGAACCTCACGGATCTGGTGCGGCGCAACATCATCAGCCCCGCAGAAGCGCGCAGCAAGGCCAAAATCCCCGAAAACTTCCCTGGTTAAGGCTTTTACCTGCACCACCCCATCGATACCGGCCACCCCACGGCCCACCGGAGCACCCCATGAAAGGTATTTTGGCCCTTTTGCGCCCGTCCTCGCGCAGCCCCAAGGCGCAGCCGGAACACGGCGATTCCGTCTTCTTTTCCACCGCCTTTGCCACGCAAGGGGTGGACAGCTCGTTGCTCATCCCCTGGGATGCCCGGGCGGTCGAGATCGGTGCCAAGCGCATGCCCGCCAGCCGCGGCAGCAAGCTGCTGCAGGCCATCTGGGCCAAGGACAAATACATGGCGCAATTGGAGGCCGACTCCGTCAAGCGCATGGAAAATTTCTTTGAATTCGCCTCGGTGCCGCCCAACCGCGACGTGATCCGCCAGGACGAGTACGGCAATTTCATGATCGTGCTGCTCTCGGGCACCATTGCCGTGGACCGCTTGCAGCCCTGGGGTGAGCAGCTGCGCCTGGCTGAAACGCGCCCTGGCGATATTCTGGGCGAGATGTCCTTGCTCGACAGCGGCATCCGCTTCTCGGCCTGCACCACATTGACCGATTGCGACATTGCCGTGCTCAGCGCCGACGCCATGGACGAAATGATGGCCAAAGACCCCATGCTGGCCGCCAGCCTGGTGGCCTTGCTGGCGCGCAAGCTGTCGCTGCGCCTGCGTGCCGTGAGCACACGCCTGAGTGAAAACCAAAAGTGATGCCCACACACACCCACGTCTAAAGAGGGAGAAGGATCCATGGAACGCGATCAGGCGAGCAAATTCATCAACGACCTGCTAAAGCTCCTGGTGAGCCGCAATGGCAGTGACTTGTTCATCACCGCCGATTTCCCCCCCGCCATCAAGGTCGATGGCGCCATCGCCAAGGTGTCGCCCCAAACCCTCACGCCCAACCACACGCTGACGCTGGCCCGCTCCATCATGAGCGACAAGCAGGCCGCCGAATTTGAACGCACCAAAGAGTGCAACTTTGCCATTTCGCCCTCGGGCATTGGCCGCTTTCGCGTCAACGCCTTCGTGCAGCAAGGCCGGGTGGGCATGGTGCTGCGGGTGATTCCGCTCACGCTGCCCACCATCGACGGCCTTGGCCTGCCCCAGGTGCTCAAAGACGTGGCCATGACCAAGCGCGGCCTGTGCATTTTTGTCGGCGCCACAGGTTCGGGCAAATCCACCTCGCTGGCCGCCATGGTGGACTGGCGCAACGAAAACTCCTTCGGCCACATCATCACCGTGGAAGACCCGGTGGAATTCGTGCACCCGCACAAGAACTGCGTGGTCACCCAGCGCGAAGTGGGCCTCGATACCGACAGCTGGGAAGCCGCCCTCAAAAACACCCTGCGCCAGGCGCCAGACGTCATCCTGATGGGCGAAATCCGCGACCGCGAAACCATGGAACACGCCGTGGCCTTTGCCGAAACAGGCCACCTGTGCCTGGCCACGCTGCACGCCAACAGCGCCAACCAGGCGCTGGAC
>CAZRFF010000047.1:0-11234 GCA_964599265.1 uncultured Simplicispira sp.
CTGGGTGCTGTATTTCAAATCCAGGCCTTCCCGAAGCTGGCGCCCGAACTTCTCGTTCATCACGTCGTCGCTCAGGTAGGTGATGTGGCCGATCATGCGGGCAATGCGCAAGCCGCGCTTGGGCACGACGCCATGCTGGTAGAAATGCCCCCCGTGGAAATCCGGGTCGGTGACGATGGCGCGGCGCGCCACTTCGTTGAAAGCGATGTTCTCGGCCGTGAGGTTGGGCGCACTGGCCACCACCACGGCGTGGCGCACGCGCTCGGGGTATTGCAGCGTCCACGACAGGGCCTGCATGCCGCCCAGGCTGCCGCCCAGCACGGCCGCCAGCTGCGCAATGCCCAGCCGGTCGAGCAGGCGCGCTTGGGCGTTGACCCAGTCTTCCACCGTCACAACCGGAAAATCCGCGCCATAAATGCGGCCGGTTTCGGGGTTTTCGTGCATGGGGCCAGTGGAGCCAAAGCAGGAGCCCAGGTTGTTCACGCCGATGACGAAAAACCGGCGGGTGTCCACGGCCTTGCCAGGGCCGATCATGTTGTCCCACCAGCCCTCGCTCTTTTCTTTGCCCTCGTAAACGCCGGCCACATGGTGCGAGGCATTGAGCGCGTGGCACACCAGCACGGCGTTGCTCTTGTCGGCATTGAGCTGGCCGTAGGTTTCGTAGGTAAGCTGGTAGCCCGCGATGCTGGCGCCGCTTTGCAAAGCCAGCGGCTCAGGAAAATGCAGGGATTGGGGTTGTGCGATGAGCGGCATGAAAAAACCCGGTCACGCTAAAAACGGTACCGGGTTGCTGCTGTCGGGCACGGTTTTTAGCTGTATTTGTTAAGCGCCCGCAAGCTGTGGCAAATCGGCGCGTCGGTGCAAACTATAGCACTGCGCCGAACGCTCAGGCCGGTACCCACAACGCCAGCACGCCCAAGACCAAAAAGATGACCGCCGAGATGGTGTGCACCAGCCGCAGCGGCACACGGCGCGTGATGCGGTCGCCCAACCACACCACGGGGGCATTGGCCAGCATCATGCCCAGTGTGGTGCCCACCACCACCCACAGCCAGGCGTTGTATTGCGCGGCCAGCATGACGGTGGCAATCTGCGTTTTGTCGCCCATCTCGGCCAGAAAAAACGCCACCACGGTGGTGGTGAACACCCCCCAGCGCGGGCCTTCGCCGGATTCGCTATCTTCCAGGCTGTCGGGGATGAGCATCCACACCGCCATGCCGATAAAGGACAGGCCCAGCACCCAGCGCAGTGCTTGCGGGCCGATCAGGGTGGTGATCCAGGCACCAGCAGCCCCCGCCAAGGCGTGGTTGGCCAGGGTCGCTGCCAGAATGCCCAGCACAATAGGCCAGGGCTTGCGAAAGCGCGCGGCCAGCACCAGGGCGAGCAATTGTGTTTTGTCGCCCATTTCGGCCAGGGCGACGATGGAGGTGGAGACGAGGAAAGCTTCCATGGTGGGGGGTATCGGTATCATCGGCCGGACATGTATACGCAAGGCATGAACCGCACCCCCTCTCCGGCGCGGTGAAGAGAATACGGCCCATGGTCTCGCCTGTCCGCAGACTGCGCATGCCATAGGGCGTGGGGCCCCAAGTGTGTTGACGTGCGCTCCCCGGCATGGGCTGCCGGGGCTGGCTACTCCCCAAAGACCGGCGCATTGTAATGGCGCACGCACCCAAGCCAGCCGGTACGCACCACAAAAAAACGCCACGAAAGGAAATTTCACCGATAATGTGTGCGCCTTTGCGTTTTACGCTACGGCATTGTGCTAGCGGTGAATTGTCAGTTTCGCGTCTTTGAAGTCGTCACAGGTTTGTTGACAGCGTCGGACTCCATCGCGTTTTTTATTTTTTCTGGAATCCTTCATGGAAAACAAACTTTACGTGGGTAACCTGCCCTACACCTTCCGCGACAACGACCTCGAGCAAGCTTTCAGCGCCTTTGGCGGCGTGAACAGCGCCAAGGTGATGATGGAGCGCGACACCGGCCGTTCCAAGGGCTTTGGCTTCGTCGAAATGGCCAGCGCTGCCGACGCCCAAGCCGCCATTGCCGGCCTGCACGGCAAGAGCCAAGGCGGCCGTGACCTGGTGGTCAACATCGCCCGCCCCATGGAAGCCCGCCCCCCCCGCAGCGGCGGTGGCTTTGGTGGTGGCGGCTACGGCGGTGGCCGTGGCAACGGCGGTGGTTACGGTGGTGGTGGCCGCGAAGGCGGTTACGGCGGTGGCCGTGGCGGCTACTGATTGACCGCGCAGCATCGCGACCTGGGGCCTACGGGCCCTTTTTTAATGCCCAAATGCAGCAAAAGCGCCACAGGGGAGTAAAAACCCTGGCCCCACTTGACAAATCCAGTCCCATAATGCGCGTTTGTAGAGAAATCTGCTTTTGGGTTCGTGGTGATCCTTCGGTTTCACGCAGCACGCGTCGTTGGGCTGGCTGTTTGCGCTTTCGGGACTCCATCGCCTTTTTCTTGTGTTTTTGAGGAGTCCCGGAATGGGCAACAAACTGTACGTAGGCAATCTGCCCTACAGCGTGCGCGACAACGACCTGGAGCAAGCCTTCAGCGCCTTTGGCGGCGTCACCAGCGCCAAGGTCATGATGGAGCGCGACACCGGTCGCTCCAAAGGCTTTGGCTTTGTCGAAATGGCCAGCGATGCCGAGGCGCAGGCCGCCATCAACGGCATGAACGGCCAACCCCTGGGTGGTCGCGCCATCGTGGTGAACGAAGCGCGCCCCATGGAACCACGCCCCCCCCGCTCGGGTGGCGGTTTTGGTGGCGGCGGTGGTCGCTCTGGCGGTGGCTACGGCGGCGGCAACCGCGAAGGCGGCTACGGTGGCGGTGGCCGTGAAGGCGGCTACGGCGGTGGCGGCCGCAGCGAAGGGGGCTTCCGCAGCCCGTATGGCTCGGGACCCCGTGGTGGTGGTGGCGGTGGTGGCCGCTCCGGTGGTGGCTATGGTGGCGGTGGCCGCGAAGGCGGTTACGGCGGCGGCTACTGATCCCCGGCCTTTTCAGCCAAAGAAGCCCCGCAAGGGGCTTTTTGCTTTTTCAGCTACCGTCGTGCCGGTGTTTGCGCGGCCGGCCTGCCAGCAGCCGGTCGAACAAGGCATTGGGCAGCAGGCGCATGGCTTTGGCCACCACGCCCATTTGCCACGGAATCACACGGTAGCTCACCCCGGCGCGCTCGGTGGCAAAAGCGCGGTCGGCAAAGTCTTCGGGGCGCATCAAAAAGGGCATGCGATAGCGGTTTTGCCGCGTGAGGGGCGTATCGATATAGCCCGGGCAGATGGTGCTCACCGCCACGCCCGTACCGCGCAGTTCGCCGCGCAGGCTCTCGCAGTAACTGATGACCGCCGCCTTGCTCGCGCAGTAGGCACCATGGCCCGGCAGGCCGCGAATCCCCGCCACACTGCCAATGCCCACCAGGCTGCCGCTGCCGCGCTGCACCATGTGCGCCATAAAGGGCTGGAAGGTGGCGCCCACGCCCACGGTATTGGTCGCCAGCACCCGCGCCATCACGGCCACGTCTTCGGCCAGGGCCGTATCCACCCCCACGCTGATGCCGGCGTTGGCAATGACCACATCGGGCACGCCCTGGCGCTGCAGGCACGCCCGGCCCGCAGCGCCAATGCTGTCGATCACGGACACATCGGCGCTGTAAATTTCATAGCTTTCTGCGCTGATCTGGTGGGCGCTAGCCCAGTTTTGTATCTCTATGGCACGGCGTGCCACCAAAGCCAGGCGCCAGCCCGCGCGGTGGTAACGCAGGGCCAAAGCCTGGCCTATGCCGCTGGACGCGCCAGTGATGAAGACCAAGGGGGCTTGTGTTGCCATGGTGGAGCCTCTTGCCTTCTCTTGATTTTTTAACGCCCAGGGGGCATCACGCCGCGCACACGACCCTGCAGTTGCAACACCTGGGACAGGTTGTCGTATTCCATACTGTCGGCCGTGAAACGGCTGGCTCCACGGGTCAAGGTCACGGGCAGGTGCGAGCGCACACGTTCCTCGTTGGGCCAGGCGTGGAGGAATTCACCACGGAACTCCATACGCGGTTGCAGTTTGCCCCCCGCCCGCATGGCCTCGCGCACCACCACGGCATCGCCGCGCAACTGCACCTCGCTGCCGTCGGCATTGCTCAATGCGCTGTGCGCCGTGGCCTGCACCTGGCTGCCGTTGAGGCCTTCGGAGCGGATGCGCACTCTGTCGATTTCCAGGGTATCCGTGTCGGGGTAGTGGCGCCCCACATCGCCCCATACTTCGGTTTTCAAGCGGCCATCGGGGGCAAAGCTGCGCACCGAGAAGCCGTTCATCTGGTAGTCGGCCTCGTGGCGCAGCACCTCGGGCGTGCGCTGTTCTTTGGGCTGGGGGGCATTGCGCACCAGCCACCAGGTGCCCAGGGCCAGCACCCCCATGAGCAGCACGGGCAGGTAAAGCGAGAGCCCATCCCAGGCGCGGCGCAGGGCGGGCATCATGCCTGGTAGCGTGCCAGCAGGCGCACGTACTGTCCGCTGGCCACGAGCAGCAGGTCGCACAGTTCGCGCACCGCGCCATCGCCGCCCCGCGCACGCGTCACGTAATGGGCCTGGGCCACCACCTCGGTATGGGCGTTGGCCGGGGCGCAGGCCAGGGCGGCGCGGCGCATCATGGGTAGGTCGGGCCAGTCGTCGCCCATGGCGGCAGCCTGTGCCCAGGTCAAACCCAGGGTGGCCAGGATGTGTTCGGCCGCCGGGCGCTTGTCTTCCGTACCGTAGATGGCGTGCTCCACGCCCAACGCACGCAGGCGCAGGCGCAGGGCTGGGGAGTCGCGCCCAGTCACCACCGCCGGGACAATGCCCGCCTGCTGCAGCAGCTTGAGGCCATGGCCATCGAGCGTATGAAAACGTTTGAGGGTTTCGCCCGCCTCGCTGTAGTACAGCCCCCCATCGGTGAGCACGCCATCGACGTCAAAAAACACCACGCGCACCGCTTGCGCAGCCAAGAGCAGCTCGGGCGGAAATTGCAGGACAGGGGCGTTCATATGACCTTCGCCCGCATCAGATCGCCCACATGCACGATGCCCGCCAAGCAGCCCTGCCCATCGACCACGAGCACGCTGGTGATGCTGTGGATTTCCATCATTTCGGCAGCGTCTGCGGCCAGGGCATCCTGGGCAATGGTGCGCGGCCCAGGGTGCATGACCTGGGTGGCCGTGGTGTTGCGCAGGTCGGTGCCCGCCTCGATGCGGCGGCGCAAATCACCATCGGTGAAGATGCCCACAGGGCGCCCTTGCGCATCCACAATGGCCGAGGCGCCCAGGCCCTTGGCGCTCATTTCGCGCATGAGGTCGCCGAACGCGGTGCCGAGCGCCACGCGGGGTACCTGCGGGCCGGTGCGCATCACGTCTTCCACCAGGGTCAGCAGCTTGCGCCCCAATGCACCGCCCGGATGCGAGCGGGCAAAGTCCTCGGGGCGAAACCCACGTGCATCCAGCAGGGCCACGGCCAACGCATCACCCATGGCCATCTGCGCCGTGGTGCTGGTGGTGGGCGCCAGGTTGTGCGGGCAGGCTTCGCGCTCCACGCCGCAATCGAGCACCACATCGGCATAGCGGGCCAGGGTGGAGTCCAGGCCGCCAGTCATGGCGATGAGCGGTACACCCAGGCGCTTGATCACGGGCAGGATGGCAGTGAGTTCGCTGACCTCGCCGCTGTTGGACAAGGCCAGCACCACATCGCCGGGGGTGACCATGCCCAGGTCGCCATGGCTGGCCTCGGCCGGGTGCACGAAGAATGCCGGCGTGCCAGTGGAGGCCAGGGTAGCGGCGATTTTGCGCCCCACATGGCCGCTTTTGCCCATGCCCATGACGACCACGCGCCCAGTGATTTGCAAAATGGCCTGTACGGCCTGGGCAAAGCCCTGGTCCACCCGCTGGCCCAGAGCGTGCAGGGCGTCGGCTTCGATGGTGAAAGTCTCCCGCGCCAGGTGCAGGGCCCGGTCGGGGTTGAAAGGGCGCACGGCGCCGGTGCTGGCAGACATGGTGCGATTCTATCGACCGCAGGGCGACAAGGGCGGGGCGGCGTGCGATAGCATTGGGGGCAATGTCTTCGCTCACCCTCACCTTGCTGTACCTGCTGGCCGCCGTGCTGGGCGTGGTGGTCTGCCGCAGCTTCAAGCTGCCGCCCATGCTGGGCTACCTGGGGGCCGGCATTCTGATCGGCCCGCACGCCTTTGCCTTGGCACAAAATTCCGAGAGTGAGCGCCATCTGGGCGAGTTTGGCGTGGTGTTTTTAATGTTTGCCATTGGCCTGGAGTTCAGCCTGCCCAAGCTGCGCGCCATGCGCCGCCAGGTGTTTGGCCTGGGCCTCTTGCAGGTGGTAGTGACCATGGCCACCGCCTTTGCCGGAGCGCTGGCACTGTCCTATGTACTGGGCAGCGTGTGGGACATCGGCTGGCAAACCGCGCTGGCCTTGGCGGGCACGCTGGCCATGAGCAGCACCGCCATCGTGGTCAAACTCATGGCCGAACGCGCTGAACTGGAAAGCGAGCACGGGCGGCAGATCATGGGCATTTTGCTGTTCCAGGATCTGGCCGTGGTGCCGCTGCTGGTACTCATCCCAGCCCTGGGCTCGTCGCCCGACGAGCTGCTCAAATCACTGGGCTTGGCCATGGTCAAAGCCACCGTGCTGGTGGCATTGCTGCTCACGGGCGGGCAGCGCCTGATGCGCTGGTGGCTCACGCTGGTAGCGCGGCGCAAAAGCGACGAACTGTTCATGCTCAACCTGCTGCTCATCACCCTGGGACTGGCCTGGCTGACCGATCTGGCAGGGTTGTCGCTGGCGCTGGGGGCCTTCATTGCCGGGGTGCTGGTGTCCGAGACCGAATACCGCCACCAGGTGGGCACGGACATCCGGCCCTTTCACGACGTGCTGCTGGGGCTGTTCTTCATTACCGTGGGCATGATGCTCGATTGGCACATTTTGGTTGAGCAATGGGCCCTGGTGCTGGGCATGCTGGTGCTGCCCATGCTGCTCAAGCTGGGCATTATTTTGCTGCTCTCGCGCGGCATGGGCGCCACCACGGGCACGGCCCTGCGCACGGGGCTGTACCTGGCGCAAGCGGGTGAATTTGGCTTTGTGCTGCTGTCGCTCACGCAGGCCAACGGGCTGGTGCGCCCGGCGCTGATGAACCCCATTTTGGCGGCCATGGTGCTGTCCATGCTGGCCACGCCCTTCCTCATCCAGTACAGCAACACCATCGTCATGAAACTGGTGGCCAGCGACTGGCTGCAGCAATCGCTGCAAATGACAACCATTGCGCGCAAATCCATCAGCACCAGCGGCCACGTCATCATCTGCGGTTTTGGCCGCTGCGGCCAAAACCTGGCGCGCATGCTGGAACAAGAGGGCATTCCGTACATGGCGCTGGACCTGGACCCCGACCGCGTGCGCCAGGCCGCCGCGGCCGGCCATTCGGTGGTCTATGGCGACGCCGCGCGTCTGCAGGCCCTCATGGCCGCCGGCCTAGCCCGCGCGCGCACCGTGGCCGTGACCTACCTGGACGTGCAATCGTCCCTCAAGGTGCTGGCTAATACCCGCACCCACGCCCCACAAATCCCGGTGGTGGTGCGCACGCAAGACGACCTGTACCTGGACCGCCTGCGCAGCGCAGGCGCCACCGAGGTGGTGCCCGAAGCCATCGAGGGCTCGCTGATGCTGGCCAGCCACACCCTGGCCCTGGTGGGCGTGCCCATCCGTCGCGTGCTGCGCCTGGTGCGCGACCAGCGCGATGCGCGCTACCAGATGCTGCGCGGCTACTTCCACGGCGCCGACGACGACACCGTCAATGAGCTGGATCAGGCACGCATGGCCACCCTCACCCTGCCGTCGGGCGCCGCTACGCTGGGCCATACGCTGGGCAGCCTGGCGCTGCACGCCATCGGGGTGCAGGTCGTGAATTTGCGCCACGGCAATGGCCGCATGTCGGCGCCGGTGGACGCACTGGCCCTGGCCGAAGGCGACACCCTGGTGCTCTCGGGCCACCCCACCGCGCTGGCCCTGGCCGAAAGCCGCTTGCTCAAGGGGTGAATCAACCTGCCAGGGCATCGGCCGGCGCAGGCTGCCCGAACAGATACCCCTGAAAACGCTGGCAGCCATTGCGCAGCAAAAATTTGCGCTGCGCATGGGTTTCCACCCCCTCGGCCACCACCTCCAGCCCCAGGCTGCGCCCCAGGGCAATCACGGTGCAGGCAATGGCCGCATCGTTGGGATCGGTGAGCAGGTCGCGCACAAAGCTCTGGTCGATCTTGAGCTGGTCGATGGGCAGGCGCTTTAGATAGCTGAGCGAGGAATAGCCCGTGCCAAAGTCGTCGAGCGCGAAGGTCACCCCCTGCTGGCGCAGCGCCTGCATTTTGGCGATGGAATCCTCCACGTCCGTCAGCAGCATGCTCTCGGTCAGCTCCAGGCGCAGCAGGCCGGGGTCGGCGCCCGTCTGGCGCAGGCTGTGCAGCACCTGCTCCACAAAGCCAGGGTGGCGGAACTCCCTCGCGCTCACATTGACTGAAACAGTCCATGGAGCACGCGAAGGGTCTTGTGCCCAGCGCACCAGTTGCTCGCAGGCGGCCTGCAGCACCTGCCGCCCCAGGCTCAAAATCAGGCCGCTGCGCTCGCACAGGGCGATAAATTCGCCCGGCAGCACCCATCCACGCTGCGGGTGCTGCCAGCGCACCAGGGCTTCGGCCCCTTGCGTCTGGCCTTCGTGGTTCACCACGGGTTGAAAGAAAAGGGGGAATTCGTTGCGCAGCAAGCCCAGGCGCACATCGGCCTCCAGGGCCGAACGCGCAGCGGCTTGGGCCTGCATGGCGGGGTCAAAAAAGCAGGGCTGGTGCAACCCTTGCGCCTTGGCCTGGTACATGGCCATGTCGGCGCGCTGCATGAGTTCGGACACGGTATGCCGTGCGTCACAAAACAGCACCATGCCAATGCTGGGCGGGGAGTGCATGTCTGCTCCGGCCAACTGGTAGGGCTGGCTCAGGCGGGTCTGGATTTTGTGCGCCACGGCTTCGGCCTGGGCAGCGGCGCGCTCGCCATCGGCATCCAGCCCCTGGAGCACCAGCACAAATTCGTCGCCCCCCAGGCGGGCGACGGTATCGGTGGCGCGCGTGCATTCCCCCAAGCGCTCACCGGCCTGGCACAGCAACACATCGCCCCATTCGTGGCCCAAGGTGTCGTTGACCTGCTTGAAATCGTCCAGATCCAGATACAGCAAGGCCCCATGCCCCTGCGCGCGACGACTCAGTGCCAGCGCCTGTTCCAGGCGCTCGGCCAACATGCGCCGGTTGGGCAGGCGCGTGAGTTCGTCGAAGTACGCCAAGCGCTGGATTTCGGCCGCGGCCTGTTTTTGCTGCGTGATGTCACGGGCAATGCCCCGGTAGCCTGTGAATTGCCCTGCCGCGTCAAACACCGGCTCGCCACTCACGCTGACCCACAGCAGGCGGCCATCGGGTGCACGGCGTTGCAATTCAAAATTGTGGAAGGGTTCGTGTGCCTGCAAGGCAGCCCGGTGGGTTTGCCATTGGGCCAGGGTGGCCAAAGCGTCGGGCAGTTCCCAACGGCGCAAGCCCAAGTGCTCTGTGTGCGACAAGGCCAGGCAATCCTGGGCGTGGCCTTCAAAGCGCACAAAACGGAATTCGGCATCCTGCTCCCAAAACCAATCGGAGGACAAATGCGTGAGCTGCCGCCAGCGTGTCTCATTTTGGCGCAATGCCTCTTGCGCCTGCACGTACTCCGTGACGTCGGTATAGGTGCGCACCATGCCGCCCTGGCGCAGCATGTGCGTGCAGATTTCCAGCACCAGGCCCCGGCCCGTGCGGCGCAGGTAGCGCTCGGGCGCCTCGTGCCGAACGGCAGCGCCATCCATGCAAGCGCGCAGGTAATCGCGTGCCACCGTGTCGTAGCTGACGTTGGCCTCGGAAAACTCCCCCTGCTCACACTGCCAGTTCAGCACTGCGTCCATCGTAGGCCCACCAGCCATCAAAGACGCCGGAAGCTCCAGCAAATCCAGCGTGCGCTGGTTGTACAGACGCACACGGCCTTTTGCGTCAATGTAGGTAATGCCCTGGGCAATGCAATCGAGCAGCGGCAGCAGTATTTGCCGGATGTGCTCCACATCGCCGGGCACTTTATCGCCATATGCGCAGGATCGCAGTTGTTGCACCAGTTCGAGCATGCCTGCATCCGAGCCATCTTCCAGCACATAGCGCGCCGCGCCGGGGCGCACTGCCTTGTGGGCGGGGAGGTCGGGGGGTATCCACAAGCACACCGGCACACCCTGCCACTGCGCAGCCAGACCGTCCCCCCATTCGGGGTGCTGGGCCAAAGCGATGAGCACCACATCCACCGGCGCCTGCAGCACCAGCGCCTGGGCCTGTTCGGGTGTGCTGGCGACCTGCAGCACCCACTGCGGCGCATGCACCGCCAGGGCGCTGCGCAGCACCTGTGGGGCAGCAGCACGGTCGTCGAGCAGGAGGAGGCGGGCAGTCATACCAGCAGGAGGGTTTGTTTGCGCCATTATGGCTGTGCCACGGCTTTGTTTACACTGCACCCACCCACTCTGATTGCCCCTGCCATGTCCGCCTTCGACGTTCACCACTACCTTCGCCAGCACATCCGCACCGTGCCCGATTGGCCCGCGCCGGGGGTGCAGTTCCGGGACATCACCCCGCTGCTGCAAGACCCTAAGGTCTTCCGCGTGCTGATCGACGCCTTTGTGCACCGTTACATGGACAAATCCATGCGCCCCGACGTGGTGGCGGGGCTGGATGCGCGCGGCTTCATTTTGGGCTCTGTCGTGGCGTATGAGCTGATGGTGGGATTTGTGCCCATCCGCAAAAAGGGCAAACTGCCCTTTACCACCGTGGAAGAAACCTACGAACTGGAATACGGCAGTGCCACGGTGGAGCTGCACACCGATGCCGTGCGCCCGGGCGACCGCGTGCTGCTGATCGACGACCTCATCGCCACGGGCGGCACCATGATGGCCGGCAAGCGCTTGCTGGAAAAACTGGGCGCCGAGGTGATGGAGGGCGCCTCCATCGTGGATTTGCCCGAACTGGGCGGCTCGCGGCGATTGAAGGAAAGCGGGCTGCCGCTGTTCACCCTGGTCGATTTTGCCGGGCACTGAAAAGCCCGGCCCTGCCAAAGCCCCCCGGCAAAGGGGCTTACAGGTCGCCGTACTGCGTGCCGCTCAGGTCTTGTGAGCGCGTTTC
>CAZRFF010000048.1:0-11217 GCA_964599265.1 uncultured Simplicispira sp.
GTCACGGTGTTGATCTGCGCGATCTGCGAGGTCATCTGCGCGTTGTCCAGCGGGTTCATCGGGTCCTGGTTGTTGAGCTGGGCGACCAGGAGCTTGAGAAAACGGTCCTGCGACGCGGTGGCGTCGTTGCTGTTGTCCGTTTTGGCGGTGCTCGTCTGGCCCTTGTCGAGCCCGCTGGTGTCTATGGGGGTCATGAACATGGCGGTTCCTCAGGGCTCATTGGCCGATTTGCAAGGTCTTGAGCAACAGCGTTTTGGCCGTGTTCATGACCTCGATGTTGTTTTGGTACGAACGCGAGGCCGAGATCATGTTGACCATTTCCTCCACTGCGTTCACGTTGGAATGCGTCACATACCCCTCCTGGTCGGCGGCCGGGTGGCTGGGGTCGAACACGCGGCGGCCCGGGGTGTCGCTCTCCTGGATGGCCGAGACGCGCACGCCCGCGGCATGGTCCGGCCCCATGGGCTGGGTTTGGAACACCACCTGGCGCGACTTGTAGGCCTTGCCATCGGGCCCGGCCACGGCGTCCACGTTGGCCAGGTTGCTGGCCACCGCATTCAGGCGCTGGGACTGCGCGCTCACCGCGCTGCCCGAGATATTGAAGATGGAGAACATGGACATGGTTGGCCTCGCTTTCTGCCTGCTTTACTGGCCCTGGATGGCGCTGAGCATGGTCTTGGCCTGGCCGTTGAAAAACCGCAGCGTGGCTTCGTAACGCACGGCGTTGTCCACGAAATTCGCGCGTTCACGGTCCATGTCCACAGTGTTGCGGTCCAGTGCCGGCTGTGTTTGCACCGTATAGCCCGCTTTGTCGTTCATCTGGCTGCTGGGTAGGTGGGTGCTGAGGTTGAAATGCTGCGGTTGTGCCGTTTCGGCGCCAGTGCCGGAAGGCGCCAGCGCAGCCGTGCTGCGGGCCATGCCCGTGGCCTCGCGCAATGCCTGGCCAAACTGCATGTCCCGCCCCACGTAGCCTGGGGTATCGGCGTTGGCAATATTGCTGGCCAGCATGCGCTGGCGCTCGGCGCGCAGTACCAGGGCCGTGCCTTGAAAGCCAAGTGGATTCATCATCTTGTCAAGCATGGGGGACCTCGCACCACAAACAACCAGGGGCGCCGCAAAAGCCGGAGGGCTTTGTCGGCATGGGCTGATTATGGAAATGCGCCGGGTTTTCTAAAGCCTGAAGAGCGCAGCCATGGCGGTGCAATTCGGTGGTTTGTGTCGCGGCCAAAGGCCTACAGTGCACAGAGGAAAAAGGCCCCCATCCGCTCCCGGCGGGCCTGTGTTGCACGGAGAACTGCCATGAACCCCTTCTTTTCGTTCTTGCCCATCGGCCGGGCGTGGCTGCGGCGGGCGTGCGCCGGGTTTGTGGTGGGGTGGGCCTTGGGTGCCCAGGCCCAGACGCCGACGGATTGGAGCCAGATCGCCCAGCGCTGGGTGGACAACGCCCTGCAAACCAGCGGCCTGGCCGAAAAATCCCCCCTGCGGCTGGAGGTGAATGTGGGCGCCATCGACCCGCAATTGCGCCTGGCGCCCTGCGCGCGCGTAGAGCCCTACCTGCCTGTGGGCGCCAAGCTCTGGGGCCGCACGCGCCTGGGCTTGCGCTGTGCGGAAGGGGCTGTGCGCTGGAATGTGTTCCTGCCCGTCACCGTGCAGGCCTTTGGTCCGGCCTGGGTGCTGACCGGCAATGTGTCCGTCGGCACGGTGCTGACACAGGCCGACGCCATCGAATCCGAGGTGGATTGGGCTGCAGCCCCCACGGCCGTGCTGGCCGATCCCGCATTGTGGGTGGGCCAGGTGGCCGCACGCCACTTGGCAGCGGGCCAGCCCTTGCGGCAAAACATGGTCAAGGCCCCGCAGCTCTTTCCCATGGGGGCCCAGGTGCGGGTATCGGCCCAGGGCCCAGGCTTTGCCATTAATACGGCAGGCCAGGCCTTGTCGGCGGGCTCTGCGGGGCAAAATGTCCGCATAAGAATGACCAATGGCAAGATAATTGAGGGTATTGTTCTCAATGATGGGACAATCAGCGCTCTTTTATAGGTGTTTTTTCGGAATTGCCGCTAAAGTTCGCGTGCAGGTGGCCGAAAACACGGCTACCAAGCCCTGCCTTGCAGGGGCCGAAGGAGCATGCAATGAAAATAGGACACCACCCGGAAATACCCAGCGCCCTGGCGCAGGGTGCGGCGGCCAAGGCCCAGCAGGCCAAGGCTGCGTCTGCCAATGAGGCAGGCGGCGCTGCGGGCAGTGCCAACGCAGCAACCAAGGCGGCAGGGGCGGGCGTGCCCGTCACCCTTTCCAGCGTGGCACGGGGGCAAGCGCCCACTGCGGGTCGTTTGCAAGGCGAGTTTGACGCCGGCAAAGTCAAATCCGTGCGTGCCGCCATTGAAAACGGCACCTTCAAAGTCAACGCCGAGGCCGTTGCCGACAAACTGTTGGCCAATAGCCAGGAAATGCTCTCGCGCCAGTCTGTTTGATCCCACGCGGGGCATCCGCCCTGTTTTGCCCCGCACCATCCTCTACAACCGCGCTACACTGGGCCCATGTCCCTGGAATCCTCCCTCCAAGCGGTAGAAAAAGAGCTTCAATCCATCTCGGCCGCCATGCTGGCGGCCGATCCATTGGTGCTGCAGCAGTCGGCGCAGCGCCTGCGCGGTGCCTTGGCTGATTTTGCCCAGGCCACCCAAAACCTTCAAGGCCAGCCCTGGCCCCAGGCGCTGCATCCCCGTCTGCAAGCCGTGAGCAACCAACTGGCCCTGCAGCGTGAGCAATTGGCGCGGCTGGGGGCGCTGGCGGACAGGCAAGTGGCATCGCTGCTGCCCCCCGCAGATACGGCAGATGCCACCTACGGCAAAAAGACGGGCTATTCCGCCGCCCGCATCTACCGCTCCACGACGTAGTAACAAAGAAGGCCGCCCCCTGCCCGCAGGGGGCTTGGCTTATGAATCCACCCGCCCCAACCAGGGGATATCAGCAACCGCCGCGCAAGGGCCGCCCCGCCGCGCTGGCGGTGTCCCCCTTCCGCGAGCGAAGCGAAGCAGAGAGGGGGGTAGGCGCCAAAGGCGACTCAGGGGGGTGTTCCCTTAATGCGCGCGCATCTTGGTGCGCAAGCGGGCGATGGACTGGCTGTGCAATTGGCACACACGCGATTCGGTCACGCCCAGCACTGCGGCAATTTCTTTCAGGTTCATGTCATGCTCGTAGTACATGCCCATGATGTACTGTTCGCGCTCGGGCAATGACTGGATGGCGTTCACCAGCGAGCTGCGCAGCCGCTGGTTGCGCAGCAAGGCCATGGGGTCGGCTTCGCCATCGGGCGTCTCATGGCGGTCTAAAAAGCCTTCATCGTCATCACCGCCGCCACGGGTCATGTCCTCCAGGTACACCAGCTGCGTGCCGCGCACCTTTCCCAGCAGGCTTTGGTAGTCGGGCAGGCTCATGTCCATGTCTGCGGCAATTTCGGACTCCAGCGGGGCACGCCCGAGTTTTTGTTCCAGGCGCCGCACGGATTTTTCGATGTCTTTTTGGCTTTTGCGCGAACTGCGGCTCATCCAATCGTTGTCGCGCAGCTCGTCGAGCATGGCGCCGCGGATGCGCTGCGTGGCAAAGGTTTCGAATTGGGCGCCCTGGGAGGCCTCATAGCGCGTCAAGGCGTCGTTCAGGCCGATCATGCCCACCTGGATCAAATCGTCCACCTCCACATTGGCCGGCAGCTTGGCGATCATGTGGTGCGCAAGACGGCGCACCAGCGGTGTGTACTGCTGGAGCAGGGCGTTGCGGTCGAGCTGGCCTTTGGCGGTGTATGTCACTTCAACCACGTTGCTTCAATGGCTAGGGATGCGGTGCGCTGGTGCGCCTTCTCTCTCGGTGAATGGTAGCGCAGATAGGCCCACAGGGGGCACGATGGCGCAGGCATTTTCCAGCCATTGCAGGGCCAGGCGCTGCAGCTCCTGAGGGCGGTCGGTGCGGATCAGGGCGGTGCGAGGCTGCTGGCCCAGGTGGCGGGCGGCGCAGCGGCGCAGCGATTCCAGCGTTTCTTGCGCCACGCGCACCGCTTGCTGCGGGTACGAGCGCCCCATGCAGGCCACCAACCCCGTCAATCCGGCGTGCAAGGCCAGCAGCTTGAGCAGGCGGTAGCTTTCAATCACCCCCGCCTGCCCGGGTTGCATGAGGATGAGGGGCGCGGCCATGCTGGACTCCAGCAAGGGCGAGGCCAGCACTTCGATGGGGGCGTACACCACCACCAGGGCGTAATTGCGCAGCAGGGGGTGCAACCCCTGCAAGGCCTGGGTGCCCGGTTCGGCCTGGCGCACCAGGGTATGCAGGCCCCGTTGGGCGGGCAGCACGGCCAGTTCGCTGGTCCCTGTTTTAGGGGGGCGCAGGCTGTCGGCCCACATTTCATGGGTGAGCAGGTCTTGCAGGCCGGGGCTTTGGGCGCTTTCCGCGGCTGTGCCATCGAGCACCACCACGGGGTAACCCAGGCGCTGCAGGTGCAGGCACACCTGCCACAGCGTTTCCAGGCCGCCGCTCACGTCGGGCGTGCTGGCCATGGCCAGCAGGCGCAGTTCGTCATGGGGTTTGTGGTTTTGCAGGCCCATGCCTTGGTGCCATCCAAAATCAAGCATCGACCAAGCCTTTCTCATGCATGGGTTCGCTGGCATGTGCGAAGAAAAAGTTCAGTTCGGCCGCTTTGGGGTCATAGGCCGAACGGGCGGGTGCGCGCATGGAACTGGCAATGAGCTGGTGCGCATCGGCAGCCATCCAATCCTCGGGCACACGCTGGCCGTTGGTCACGCCGCGCAGCATTACCTGGTGGCGGATCAGCGCGTCCAGCGCCGGGCCCAGTTTCACGGCTTCGTCCACCTTGGACAAAATGGCCTGTGGCGAGCCCGTCGATTTGAAAGCGGTCAGCGTATCGTCCAGCGTGTCGCCATGGCTGCCCGCGTTGAGCACCAGCAGGCGCTGCACTTCGGGCAGGTTGAGCACGTCGAGCATGTCACTCTTGCGCGGGTCGCGTGGGGCCACGCCGGTGGTGTCGATGAGCACCATGCGTTTGCCGCTGAGCAGGCCCAGCAGGTCTTGCAGGGCTGCGCGGTCGTGCGCCAGGTGGGCGACGATGCCCAGCATGCGGCCAAAACTGCGCAATTGGTCGTGCGCGCCCACGCGGTAGGTGTCCAGCGTGATCAGGCCCACGCTGCCCGGCCCATGGATGCGTGCGCACAGCGCGGCCAGCTTGGCGGTGGTGGTGGTTTTGCCCACGCCCGTGGAGCCCACCAGCGCAAACACGCCGCCTTGTTCGTAAATGGGGGGGTGGCCAGCGTCGGTGTGCAGGTTGTGCTCCAGCACCTCCATCAGCCAGCGCACCGATTCGGCCGCGTCCATGCCTTCGGGCAGGCGCTCCAGAATGGCGCGGGCCAGAGAGGGCGAATAGCCAGCGCGGATGAGCTTGAGCATCAGGTTGGACTGAATCGGATCCTGGCGCGCCTGGCCCAGCCAGGACAGGGCGCTGAAGCGGTCTTCGATCAACCCCTTCATGGCCTGCAATTCCTGCATCAGGCCCTGCGTGTCCACGCTGGGGGCGGCCAGCGAAACCACCGGAGCGGGCGCAGGTTCGCGGCGCACCGGGCGCACGGGCAGCTCGTGGTTCACCTGGCGCAGCGGGTTGTGGCGCTGCACGGGTACGGCTGCAGCCGCGGGGCGCTCTGCCGCAGCCAGGGGCGCACGCTCGGCGGCTGGCGCAGGTGCTGTGCCCGTATCTTGCAAGGCCTCGTGGCGGCGGCGCAGCATGCGTTCGCGCACATAGTCCTGGAAGGACAAGGTGCTCATCGCCAATTGCTCCGTGTCCTCATGGATGGGGCTGCGCGGCCCCGACAGGGCGGCGCGCTCTTGCAGCGATTTGCGGGGGGCTGGCTCGCTGCGGGGCGCCAGGGGGGCGGCTTCGCTGGCACTGTCCAGCGCGTTCAGGCTGTCTTCGGCGGTGGCCATCACCTCTACGCCATTGGCGGTGGGGCGGTTGGACAGGATCAGGGTGCCGTCGCCAAAGGCCATCCGGGCCTTGGCAAGCGCCTCGCGGGACGTGGCCGCGTGAAAGCGTTTGATGTTCATGCCGATGCTCCTTGGAGGATGGGGCCAATACGGATGGTGTGTGTTTCAGGGATCTCGCTGTGCGCCAGCACTTGCAGGCGCGGGGCCATGCGCCGCACCAGGCGGGCAATGGCGCCGCGGATGGCGTCGGGCACCAGCAGGCAGGCGGGCAGGCCCATTTCCTCCTGCTTGAGCGCCACCTCGGCCGCTTTTTGGGTCAGGATGTCTGCCACGCCCGGGTCGAGCGCCGGGCCGCTGGCATTGCCCAGGGCCTGCATGAGCAGGCGCTCCAGGCCGGGCTCGATGGCAATCACGTTGAGTTCGCGCGTGGGGCCGTAAATTTGCTGCACGATGGCCGGAGAGAGGGCAATGCGCACGCGCCGCGCCAACTCGGCCGGATCGGTGATGGTGGCGGCATGCTCGGCCAGGGTTTCGATGATGGTGCGGATATCGCGGATGTGCACCGACTCTTCCAGCAGCAGCTGCAGCACTTTCTGGAACGTTGCAATCGACACCATTTTGGGTACCACTTCCTCTATCAATTTGGGGGCCAACTTGCCCACATGCTCCACCAGCTGCTGCGTCTCGGTGCGTGAGAGCAGCTTGGCCGCGTGCATTTGCATCAAGTGTGACAAATGGGTCGCCAGTACGGTTTCCGAATCAACCACGGTAAAACCGGCCATTTGCGCCGCTTCCTTCTGGCGTTCGTCGATCCAGTGCGCCGGCAAGCCAAAGGCAGGGTCGGTGGTGGGGGTGCCGATCAGCGGCGTGCTGATGCCGCCAGGGTTGATGGCCAGGAACATGCCCGGGAATGCCTCGCCCTCGCCCACCACCACGCCGCGCAGGGTGATGCGGTAGCCGCTGGGCTTGAGCTCCAGGTTGTCGCGCACATGCACGGGCGGCGGCAGAAAACCCACCTCTTGGGCAAACTTGCGCCGCACGCCCTTGATGCGCGTGAGCAGGTCGCCCTGGCGCGTCTTGTCCACCAGTGCGATCAGGCGGTAGCCCAGCTCCAGGCCCAGCAAATCCACGGGCTGCAAGTCGTCCCAGGTGGCTTCGCCATCGCCCACGGGGGCGGGGGCCTCCTCTACCGGCGGCGGTGCTTTGGCGCGCTGCAGCAGGCTCCAGGCGGCGTAGCCAATGAGCGCGCCAATGCTCAGGAACACCAGGTGCGGCATGCCGGGGATCAGGCCCAGGAACACCAAAATGCCCGCCGTCACCCCCAGCACGCGCGGCGAGGTAAAGAGCTGGCGCACGATTTGCTGGCCCATGTCGGACTCTTTGCCCACCCGCGAGATCACCATGGCCGCCGCCACCGAGATCAGCAGCCCCGGAATCTGCGCCACCAGGGCGTCGCCCACGGCCATCAGGATGTAGGTGTCGGCCGCCTTGCCCGCCGAGAGGCCATGCTGCAGCATGCCGATGGCAAAACCGCCGATGATGTTGATGAGCAGGATGAGAATGCCGGCAATGGCGTCGCCGCGCACGAACTTGGATGCGCCATCCATGGAGCCGAAAAAGTTGGCTTCCTCCTGCACCTCGGCGCGGCGGCGCTTGGCATCATCCTCGTTGATGAGCCCCGCGTTGAGGTCGGCGTCCACCGCCATCTGTTTGCCGGGCATGGCATCCAGCGTAAAGCGGGCAGACACCTCAGCAATGCGCTCGGCGCCCTTGGTAATCACCACGAAGTTGATGACCACGAGGATGGAGAACACGATCAGGCCCACGGCAAAGTTGCCGCCAATCAAAAAATGCCCAAAAGCCTCGATCACCGCACCCGCAGCGCCCGGGCCGGTGTGCCCTTCCAGCAGCACCACGCGGGTGGATGCCACGTTGAGCGACAGGCGCATGAGCGTGGTGAGCAGCAGCACCGACGGGAAGGCCGCAAAATCCAGCGGCTTGAGCATGTAGGCGGCCACCATCATCACCATCAGGGCCACGGCAATGTTGATGGTGAAAAAGGTATCGAGTAGCCAGGCCGGGATGGGCAGCACCATCAGCCCCAGGATGGCCACGACGAGCAGGGGGGCCGAGAGCCCCTGGACGGCTGCGGCGTTGGTGCCGGCCCATTGCTGTGCGGATTGGAGTGTGAGTTTCATGGCTGCTGGCCTCGGTGGGTGGCCCGCTGCAGCGGGTCAAGTTCGGGCGGAATGTAGGGGTCGGGCTGGGCACCGGGCATGCGGCCCTGGCCGCGCAGGGCGGCCTTGAGGCGGTACACATAGGCCAGCACCTGGGCCACAGCGGTGTACAGCGGCGCTGGAATGGGCTGATCCAGTTCGGCATGGGCGTAGAGCGCACGGGCCAAAGCAGGCGATTGCAGCACTGGAATATCGTGGGACTGGGCAATTTCGCGGATCTTGAACGCCAGCAGGTCGGTGCCACGCGAAATGACCTGGGGTGCGCTCATGGCCTGATCGTCGTAGCGCAGCGCCACGGCGTAGTGGGTGGGGTTCATCACCACAAAATCGGCCTTGGGCACGGCGGCGATGCTGGAGCGGTCGGCAATCTCGCGCTGGCGCTGGCGGATGCGGCTTTTGATCTGTGGGTTGCCGTCCGATTCTTTGTGTTCCTGCTTGATTTCTTCGTGCGACATCTTCAGGCGGTTCTTGAAGAGCAGGGCCTGCAGGGGCACGTCCACCATGGCAGCCAAGAACACCACCAAGAGCAGCAGGCCCATGCCTTGTGTCAACCACTGGATCACATGCACCAGGGCCGAAGCCGAGGGCTGCAGCACCAGTTGGGCCACTTCGTCGATGCTGCGGCCCATGTACAGCCAGGCCACATAAGACAGCACGGCGGTGAGCAAGACCATCTTGGCCACGTTGACCATCTGCTGCTTGGAAAACAGGTTTTTCACACCCGACAAGGGGTTGAGCCGGTTGAACTGGGGCGAAATGGGTTTGAGGCTGAAAATCCACCCCCCCGCAAGCACGGCCGCGAGCAGTGCCGCGGATACGGTCAATGCGGAAAAAACAGCGCTGGCAACCAAGCCCACCACCGCCATGCTTTGCAGGCGGGCCGCCATGGCGCCAGGGGTTTGCACCGTTTGTGCGTCAAAGGCCAGTTGCTGCCCCATGCCGCGCAGCAAGGCGTCGGTGAGGGTTGGGGCCAAGCCGAGCAGGGCCAGTGCGCCCATGCCCAGAATGGCCAGGTGCGACAAATCCCGCGACCGGGGCGCTTGGCCATCGGTGCGGGCTTTCTGGAGCTTGCGCTCTGTCGCTGGAAGGTTGCGTTCCTGGCTGGATTCCATGGTGGCATGACTCGGCTGTCATGCCATTGTGGCCAGGGGAGGCAAAAACTAAAGCCCGAAAAGCAACCTGGGGAGGCGCTTTTTCGGGCTTGAAAAAGGGGTGGAAGCCGTCGGCCGTTAAAAACCCAGGCTGGCGAGCAGGTCGTCCACTTGCGACTGGTCGGTGACCACGTCGGTTCTGGCTTCGGGGTCTACCACCGGGCCGGACAGGGCTTCGCTCTTGCGTTCGACTGGAGGTTGCAGGGCGTTGGGAGGGGCGGTTTCCAGCACTAACCGCACCAACTGTTGTTCGATGGAGCCCGCCAACGCCACCACGCGGGCAATCACCTGCCCCGTCAGGTCGTGAAAGTCCTGCGCCATCATGATTTCGGTCAGGTGCTCGTCCGTGGTTTGGGCGGCTTTTTCCACATCACGCAGAAAATTCATGATGCGGCCGGTGGCCACGGCAGCCACGGGGTTTTTGACCATGGCGTCAATCACTTCGCGCACTTCGGCCGCCAGGCCGTCGTTGTGCGATTTGGCTTGGTCCACACGGTTGAGCACTTTCTCTGCAGCGTCGCCGGTGAGGCGTGCGATGTAGGACAGGCGGCTTTGGGCGTCGGGCAGTTCGCCCACGGTGGCGGTCAATTGCTCCGCGTAGCCCAGTGCTTTGAGGGAATCGTGCAGCTGGCGCGTCAGCTGCCCGATTTTGGTGTGGATGTTCTCACCGTCACCCGCTGGGGGCACAGCGTCTTGCAGTTGGCCGTTGTCCATAGCGCTCACAACCCCAGTTTTTTGATGATCAGCGTGACCTTTTCTTCCAGCGTGGCCTTGGTGAAGGGTTTGACAATATAGCCCGCAGCACCCCCCTGGGCGGCGGCCACGATGTCTTCCTTGCGAGCCTCCGCCGTCACCATGAGAACGGGCAGGTGCTTGAGTTTTTCGTCTGTTTTGATTTCAGCCAGCAGCTGAAAGCCGTTCATGTTGGGCATGTTGATGTCGGTCACGACAAAATCGAACTTGCTGTTGCGCAACTTGTTCAGCGCGGCCACACCGTCTTCGGCCTCATCGGCCTCGGTGAACCCGCTCTCTTTGAGCAGGTTGCGCACGATGCGGCGCATGGTGGAGAAATCGTCAACGATCAGGAAACGAAGGGCAGTGCTCACAGGAGACCCTTTCGGTCGGAAATATTTTTAAGCATTGTGCGTGACGCCCAGAAAAGTGACAAGTTGTTACCTCGATCCAGGGTTAGGGGGATTGTCGCTCTTTTTTTCGGTTTTTTCTTCTACCCACTCTTCTGCAGGCACCGTAGGAATGGTTTTCCCTAATAGGCGTTCTTCGGCTTCACGGGTGAGTACGGTAATGGTAATGCGGCGGTTGGCCGGGGCTTTGGGGTTGTCCGTTTCCAGTGGGTCGCTGGCGGCCAGGCCCACCACGCGCACCAGTTTGCCGTCGGGCATGCCTGCGGACACCAACTCCCGGCGCGAGGCATTGGCGCGGTCGGAAGACAGCTCCCAGTTGCTGTAACCCTTGTCGCCATTGCCATAGGGCGTGGCGTCGGTATGGCCTGCCAGGCTGATATGGTTTTCCACCTCGGTCAGCGCCGAGCCAATGGCCCGCAGGATGTCGTGCATATAAGGTTTGACCATGGAACTGCCGCTGTCGAACATGGGGCGGTTTTGTGAATCCGTGACCTGGATTTGCAGGCCGTCGGGCGTCACGTCCATGCGGATCTGCGATTTGTACTCGTTGAGCAGGCTGTTGGCCGTGATCACGGAGTCAAGTTTGGCCTTGAGCGCTTTGATGCGCACCTCGTCTTGGCGCGCCATTTCTGCGCGCATCTGCTCGGGCGTCATGCGGCGGTTTTTGCTTTCTGTGGATTCGGAACGGCGCACTTGGCCATGCACCTT
>CAZRFF010000049.1:0-11161 GCA_964599265.1 uncultured Simplicispira sp.
AGGCCAGCACCAGCAGCACCGCGCCGATGATGGGGCCAAAGAAGAAAGTGGCCCCCCCCAGGAAGGTGAACAGCAGGTAGCCGCCCGAGCGCACGATGCTGACGCTGTCCACCGCCGTGATGATTTCAAAATTGATGGCCGCCAGCCCCCCGCCAATGCCGGCAAAAAAGCCTGAAATGATGAAGGCGAAGTAACGCACGCGCTGCGTGTTGTAGCCAATGAACTCCACGCGCTCGGGGTTGTCGCGCACGGCGTTGAGGATGCGGCCCAGGGGCGTGCCGGTAAAGGCGAACATGGCTGCGGTGCACACAAAACAATAGGCGGCAATCAGGTAGTACACCTGGATGCCAGGCCCAAAGTTGATGCCCATGAAGCCTTGGCCGTACACGCGGTCGGTGGTGACACCGCCCTCGCCGCCAAAAAATTCCGGAAACATCAGCGCCATGGATGCCACCAGCTCGCCAATGCCCAGGGTGATCATGGCAAAGGTGGTGCCCGCCTTTTTGGTGGTGACGTAGCCCAGCAAAATGGCAAAGAACATGCCGGCCAGCCCGCCTACCAGGGGGATGAACACCAGCGGAATGGGCAAACTGCCCTTACCTGCCAGGTTCATGGCGTGGATGGCCAGAAAGGAACCCAGGCCGGTATACACGGCATGGCCGAAGGAGAGCATGCCGCCCTGCCCCAGCAGCATGTTGTAGCTCAGGCAGATGATGATGAGGTAGCCAATCTGCGAGAGCATGGTCAGCGCCAGGCTGCTGGTGAAGACCATGGGCGCGATGATCAAGAGCAGCGCAAAAATGCCCCAGACGAGAACGCGGCCCACGTTCCAGGGTTTGAATCGGTACATTGCCGCAGGGGCAGTCATTGTGGTCATGGTTTAGTCCTCCCGCGTGCCCAGCAGGCCCTTGGGCCGGAAAATCAGAATCAACACCAAAAACAGGTACGGCAAGATGGGCGCCACCTGCGAAATGGTGAGCTTGAGCAATGGCCAGCCAAAGGTCTCTTCACCCACCTGCATGCCCAGCAATTGCAGGCCACTGGCCAGCGACGCATCAATGGCCACGGCAAAGGTCTGCACCACGCCAATGAGCAAGGACGCCAAAAAAGCCCCAGCCAAAGAGCCCATGCCGCCCACCACCACCACCACGAAAATGATGGAACCCACCGACCCCGCCATGGCGGGCTCCGTCACGTAGGTATTGCCGCCAATCACGCCCGCCAGGCCCGCGAGCGCGCAGCCGCCGCCAAACACCATCATGAAGACGCGCGGCACGTTGTGGCCCAGAGCCTCGGTCATGTGCGGATGCTTGAGCGCCGCCTGGATCACCAACCCGATGCGCGTGCGCGTGAGCAGCAGCCACACGGCCACCAGCATGAGCACGGCCACCAGCATGATGAAGGAGCGCGATTTGGGGAACTGGGTGTTGAACAGCGTGAACAACGGGCCCTGCAGCTGCTCTGGCAGGCCATAGGGCACGGTGGCGCGGCCCCACACCAGTTGCACCACCTCCAGCACCAGGTACGACAGGCCGAAGGTGACGAGCAGTTCGGGCACATGGCCAAACTTGTGCACGCGGCGCAGGCTGTAGCGCTCGAACAGCGCACCCATGGCCCCCACCAGCAGGGGCGCAAGGACGAGTGCGGGCCAGAACCCAACCAAACCTGAGATGGTGTACGCAAAATACGCACCCAGCATGTAAAAGCTCGTGTGCGCAAAATTGAGCACACCCATCATGCTGAAAATCAGCGTCAGCCCAGAGCTGAGCATGAACAGCAGCAGCCCATAACTCACGCCGTTAAGCATGGAAATGACAAAAAATTCAAGATTCATCGGACACCGCGCACGTGCAAAGTCGAAAAAAAGAGGCCCGAGGGCATCGGGCCTCTAGAAGCCTGTCCAGGCCAAAGTCCCGATCAGGAAGGACGCTTCATCTGGCAGGATGTGGGCGTGCTGGCCACGTAGGGCTCGTAGTACTTGACGGGCACAAAGGTGTAGCCCGTGCTCTCGGAATCTATGGGGTTCTTGCCTCCGGCCTTCTCCCACTTGGAAACGAACAGGCCCTGCTGCAACTGGTGGTCGGTCTTGCGCATTTCGACCTCACCGTTGAAGCTCTTGAACTTCATGCCTTCCAGCACCGGGGCCACCTTGGCCGGGTCGGTGGACTTGGCCTTGACAAAAGCCTCGGACAGCATGGCAAAGCCGTGGTACACGGCGCCGGTGTACATGTCGTCGTTGAACTTCTTCTTGTAGTCCAGCACGATCTGGTTCAGCGGGCCGGGCAGGTTCATGTGGGCGTAAGCCACCATGTACACGCGGCCTGCGGCGTTGGCACCCATGGCCGTGGGCGTGCCGGACACCGAGCCATAGTAGGTGTAGAAGTTGACGTTGTTCAGGCCTGCATCGTTGGCCGCCTTGATCAGGAGCGCCAGGTCGGAGCCCCAGTTGCCGGTAATCACGGTATCGGCGCCCGAAGCCTTGATCTTGGCGATGTAGGGCGCGAAGTCGCGCACCTGGGCCAGGGGCGCCAGATCGTCACCCACCACCTGCACGTCGGGGCGCTTGCGCTTGAGCATTTCCTTGGCGTACTTGGACACCTGGTGGCCGTGCGAGTAGTTCTGGTTGATCAGGTAGACCTTTTTGACCTCGGGCTGGTCTTTGATGAAGGTGGTCAGGGCCTCCATCTTCATGGAGGTGTCAGCATCCAGGCGGAAGTGCCAGTAGCTGCACTTGCTGTTGGTCAGGTCGGGATCCACGGCAGCGTAGTTGAGGTACATCACCTCTTTACCGGGGTTGCGGGCGTTGTGCTTTTCCAGTGCGTCGATGATGGCCAGGGCCGGGCCGGAGCCGTTGCCCTGCACCACGTAGCGCACGCCCTGGTCCATGGCCGAGCGCAGGGCGCTGGTGGTTTCCTGGGGGCTGAGTTTGTTGTCGATGCCGATGATTTCAAACTTCACGCCAGCAGCGTTCTTTTTGCTGAATTCCTCGGCCAGGAACTGCCAGCTCTTGAGCTGGTTGGTGCCCACGGCGGCCATCAGGCCCGACAGCGGGTCGAGCCAAGCAATTTTGACGGTTTCGCCTTTTTGGGCAAAAGCGCCCGTAGCGCTTGCCAGCAGGACGGTTGCAGCTACTGCTTTGATAGTGAATTTCATTGTCATCGTCTCCAGTTGGTTAAACAGGTGCAGCGTAACGCTTTGCGGTGCCAAGCGGCTCAGGGATTGCCCCTAGCCCCTATCACCCAGGCGACTGCCACGGCAAGCGGATGCCGCGGCAGCCGATGTTGGCATCAGAGCCCAGGCAGTTTGTAACCCGCCAGTTGCTCGCGCAGTTTGGTCTTGAGCATCTTGCCCGTGGCGCCCAGCGGAATGGCATCGACAAACACCACGTCATCGGGGATTTGCCACTTGGCGGTCTTGCCTTCGTAGAACTTGAGCAGTTCTTCGCGCGTGACCTCCGCGCCAGGCTTTTTGGTCACGGCCACAATGGGGCGCTCGTCCCACTTGGGGTGCGGCATGCCCACGCAGGCGGCCATGGCGATGGCTGGGTGCGCCATGGCGATGTTTTCCACGTCGATGGAGCTGATCCACTCGCCGCCGGACTTGATCACGTCCTTGCTGCGGTCGGTGATTTGCATGAATCCATCGGCGTCGATGGTGGCCACGTCGCCCGTGGGGAACCAGCCGCGGCCCTGCGCGTCCTTGACCAGCGGGTTCTCGCCTTTGAAGTAGGTGTCGAGAATCCAGGGGCCGCGCACGAGCAGGTCGCCGTAGGCCTTGCCGTCCCAGGGCAGTTCGTTGCCATCGCCGTCGATGATTTTCATGTCCACACCGAAGATGGCGCGGCCCTGCTTCTGGCGCACCTTCATCTGTTCCTCTTTGGACAGACCCAGTTGCCGATTCTTGAGCGTGCACAGCGTGCCCAGCGGGCTCATTTCCGTCATGCCCCAGGCGTGCAGCACCTCCACGCCAAAGTCTTCCTGGAAGGCAGTGATCATGGCTGGCGGGCAAGCCGAGCCGCCAATCACCGTGCGCTTGAGCGACGAGAACTTGAGCCCTGCAGGCTTCATGTGGCTCAACAGCATTTGCCACACGGTAGGCACGCCAGCGGCATAAGTGACCTGTTCGGCCTCCATCAGCTCGTACACCGATTTGCCGTCCAGCGCCGGGCCGGGGAACACCAGCTTGCAGCCCGTGAGCGCCGCCGAATACGGAATGCCCCATGCGTTGACGTGGAACATGGGCACCACGGGCAGCACGGCGTCGCGGGCCGAGAGGCACATCACATCAGGCAGCGCCGCCGCATAAGCGTGCAGCACCGTGGAGCGGTGGCTGTACAGCGCCGCCTTGGGGTTGCCCGTGGTGCCGCTGGTGTAGCACATGCTGGAAGCGGTGTTTTCGTCAAACTGTGGCCAGGTGTAGGTTTCAGACTGGCTGCCAATCCAAGCCTCGTAGCTGGCAAGGCCTGGCACGCCAGTGTCGGCGGGCAGTTTGTCGGCATCGCAAAGCAGCACCCATTTCTTGACGGTGGGGCATTTGGCGTGCACGGCCTGCACCAGGGGCAGGAAGGTGGCGTCAAAGCACAGCACCTGGTCTTCGGCGTGGTTGATGATCCAGGCAATTTGCTCGGGGTGCAAACGCGGATTGATGGTGTGCAGCACGCGGCCCGAGCCGCTCACGCCGAAATACGTTTCCATGTGGCGGTAGCCGTTCCATGCCAGCGTGGCCACGCGGTCGGAAAACTGCAGGCCCAGCGCATCCAGGGCATTGGCCAGTTGGCGCGAACGTGCCGCCAGCGCCTTGTAGGTATAGCGGTGGATGTCGCCTTCCACCCGGCGCGAAACGATGACGCCATCGCCATGGTGGCGCTCGGCAAACTCAATCAACGAAGAAATCAGCAGCGGCTGACTTTGCATCAAACCCAACATAGTTGCTCCTTAAAAATCTACAGGACAGTGGCCAACGGCCATCCTACCGCGTGAACTTCTCACCTTTGCCGATGATGGTCAAATCCACAAAACGCGAACCTTGGCGCACGCCTTTGCCGTAATCGACCACAAAACCGCCCAGGTCGTAATTGCGCATCGCCTCCAGCGCCTGGAGGAAGCGCGTGCGCGTCAAATCCTTGCCCGCACGGCGCAGCCCCTCGGCCAGCACCTTGGCATTCATGTACGACTCCAGGCCCAAAAAGGACACGTTGTTCTGGAACCCGGCTTTCTCCATCGCCGCACGGTACTCCCGTGCCAGGGGCAGGCTTTGGCTCCAGGGGAACGGCACCACGGAAGTGACCACCACGCCCACGCCGTCTTCACCCAGGGCGCGCAAAGTGGCCTGCGTGCCCATCACCGAAAGGGTGTAAAAACGCGAACCCCGGTTGACCTTGCGGTAGGCCTTGATGAAGGACACCGTGGGCGCGCCCGCCGTGATCATGATGATGGAGTTGGGCTCGGTCGCCGCGAGCTTCTGCACGGCCTGCTGCACGTCGGACGAATCGGCTTCCAGCGATACGTCGGAATGGAGCTTTTGCCCACGCTTGTCCATGGACTTTCGGGCCGCATCCAGGCCGTCCTTGCCAAAGGCATTGTTGGTCCACAGCACCGAAATGCGCGGCACGCCCAGGGTGGTGAGGTGCTGCACCAGTTTTTCCACCTCGTCGCCATAACTGGCGCGGACGTTGAACACATGGTCGATGGCCGGCTCACGCAGAAAACCCGCACCGGTAAAGGGCGAGAACAAGGGCAAAGGCGGGTTTTCCTTGGCCAGCAGCGGCAGGATGGCCGCCACATTGGCCGTGCCGGTGAGGTTGCTCAGGGCAAATACATCGTTTTCGGCAATCAGCTTGCCCACGTTTTTCACCGAATTTTCGGGCTTGTAGCCATCGTCGATGGCCACCGTGCGCACACGCCGGCCATGGATGCCGCCCTGGGCATTCAGGTTGTCGAAAAACACCTTGTAGCTATTGACAATATCGGGGGCCATTTGGGACAACGGGCCGCTCAAATCCAGCGACTGGCCGATGGTGATTTCGCCATCGCTCACCCCCTGCGCGGCTTGCGCCCCCACCCAGGGGGCCAGCGCCACGGCGCCCGCCACGCCTAAAAATTCTCGTTTATTGCATTGCATGCGTTGATTCCAGTCCTTTCTGAACCCTGACGGGCAAGGAAGTGTCCGGGCAAGCGGGCGGCCTGCCAAATCCTGTCGCCCGATAGACAATCACACAGGGTTTTCCCTTGGGCACACCCAAAACCTATTGCAGAATGGCCCCATGTTCTGCATTTCCGACCCTGCCGAGCGCTTCATCAGCAGCCAACCCTGGTTTGCCGGGTTGCCCAGCCAGCTCCAACACGACATCCGCACCGGGGTGCAATTGACCGAAGGCAGCAAAGGCGATGTGATGCTGGCGCTGGGCTCGCCCGCACAGGGTTGGCATGCCGTGCTCAATGGCCTGGTCATGCTGCGCAGCCCGGCTTGCCAGCAGCGCAGCTCGTCGGCCTTTATCGGCATTCCTGATGGCGAGTGGTTTGGCGAAGGCACGGCCATGAAGGCTGAATCCCTGCGGTACGAAGTCGTGGCCCTGCGCCCCACCCAGTTGCTGTGCCTGCCGCTGCCCCTGTTCAAAAACCTGCAGGACACCAGCCTGGCATTCAACCAATACCTCTCGCAGCACCTGAACCTGCGGCTGGGGCAGGCCATGGCCATCATCGATGCCGGACGCAACCGCTCGCCCGAGCACCGCGTAGCGCTGACCCTGAGCCGCCTGTTCTGGCGCAGCACAAGGCGCCTCAAGCTCACCCAGGAAGAACTGGGCCAACTGGCAGGCCTGTCACGCCAAACCGTCAACCGCACCCTGCAAGCCCTGGAGGCCCAGGGCATCGTCACCCTGGATTTCGGCAGCGTCGCCATCGTGGACGACGCAGCGCTCAACGCCCACATTGCGGCCACGGCGGCGCGCTGAGCAGCCACGGCGCCAAGCGGTAACCCTGCACCCACCACGGCTTGCGCTCTGCCAGACAATGGCCGCATGCCAAGCACCTTTGCCGCCGCCCCGGCCGTCCCTGCCGTAGACACGGGCCTGCACTGGGACAACCAGTTTGCCGCGCTGGGCCCGGCGTTTTACGCGCGCCTGGCACCCCGCTCCCTGCCGGCGCCCTACCCCATCGCCCGCAGCCCCCAAGTGGCCGCAACGCTGGGGCTGGATGCGGCGTGGCTGGCCTCTAGCGATGCCCTGCAGGTTTTCAGCGGCAACACGCTCCCCCTGGGAGGATTCCCCCTGGCCAGCGTCTACAGCGGCCACCAGTTTGGCATCTGGGCCGGGCAATTGGGTGACGGGCGCGCCCTGCTGCTGGGCGGCGTGGCCACCCCCCAGGGTCCGCAGGAATTGCAGCTCAAAGGCAGCGGCCTGACACCCTATTCACGCATGGGCGACGGCCGCGCCGTGCTGCGCTCCAGCGTCCGCGAATTTTTGTGCAGCGAAGCCATGGCCGCCCTGGGCATCCCCACCACGCGCGCACTGTACCTGTGCGGCTCGCCCGAGCCCGTGCAACGCGAAACACTGGAAACCGCCGCCGTGCTCACACGCGTGGCGCCCAGCTTCATCCGTTTTGGACATTTCGAGCATTTTGCAGCCCGCTCGCAATGGGCAGAGTTGCAGCAGTTGGCCGATTTCGTGATTGCGCAGCACTACCCCGAATGCCAGGATGGCGCCGACTGCGCGGGCCATGCCGGCAACCGCTACGCAGCCTTGCTGCAAGCGGTGTGCGCGCGCAGCGCCGCGCTGGTGGCGCAGTGGCAGGCCGTGGGCTTTTGCCACGGCGTGCTCAATACCGACAACATGAGTATTCTGGGCCTGACCATCGACTACGGCCCCTTCCAGTTTCTGGACCATTACGACCCCGCCCACATCTGCAACCACAGCGATCACCAGGGGCGCTACGCCTTCGAACGGCAGCCGGTCGTCGTGCGCTGGAACCTCTTTCGCCTGGGCCAGGCGCTGCAACCCCTCATTGGCGACCCGGCCATTGCCATGGGCGCGCTGGAGCCTTTTGCCACGCTGTACGAAACGCATTACCTGGCGCAGATGCGAGCCAAACTGGGCCTGCGCCACGCACACCCGCAGGACGGCGCCCTCGTGACTGCGCTATTGCAAACCTTGGCCGGCAACGCCGTGGACCACACCATTTTTTGGCGCCGCCTGTCGCATTCAGCAGCCAGCGGCCTGTACGAGCCCGTGCGCGATCTTTTTGCCGACCGCATGGCCTGGGACCAATGGATGCTTCAATTTAAAGAGCACCTTGCGCAGACTGGACAAGCGCAAGACGCTGATTTGATGCTGAAAACCAACCCGCAAACCGTGCTGCGCAACCACCTGGCCCAAAGCGCCATCGAAGCGGCGGAGCACGGGAATTTTGAGCCGCTGCAGGCGCTCCAAGAGCGGCTGCAGCAGCCTTTTGCCGAACTGCCTGGCGATGAAATCTACGCTGGATTCCCGCCCGATTGGGCAGCCCATCTTTCCATCAGTTGTTCCTCATGACCCCCACCACCCCACCCACCGACGATGCGCAATGGCAGGCGATTTTGCAAAGCAAAAATGCCGAACCCGGCGCCTTCCACATCACACGCCACGGCGCCACCGAGCGGCCATTCACTGGCAAATACGAAGACCATTGGCACAGCGGCAGCTACCACTGCATCGTCTGCGGCAGCAAGCTGTTCACGTCGAACACCAAATTTGATGCCGGTTGCGGCTGGCCCAGCTTCTGGCAGACCGTGCCCGGAGCCATCACCGAGCGCAGCGACCACAGCCATGGCATGCTGCGCACCGAAACCATTTGTGCACAATGCGGTTCCCACTTGGGCCATGTCTTTACCGATGGCCCGGCCCCCACGGGCCTGCGCTACTGCATGAACTCTGCCGCACTGGACTTCAACGCAAACACCCCATGAAACTGCTGATCGACTTTTTCCCCATCCTGCTGTTCTTTATTGCCTTCAAGCTCTGGGGCATTTACGCGGCCACGGGCGTGGCCATTGCCGCCACCGTGGTGCAAATGGTGTGGCTGCGCATGCACCACGGCAAGATCGAGCCCATGCAGTGGGTCAGCCTTGGCGTGATCGTGGTGTTTGGCGGCGCCACCCTGCTGGCGCACAGCGAGACATTCATCAAATGGAAACCCACCGTGCTGTACTGGCTGATGGGCGGCGCCCTGCTGGTCGGCCAGTTGATAGGCAAAAACCTCATCAAACGCCTGATGGGCAGCCAAATGGAGCTGCCCGAGAACGCCTGGCAAATCCTCTGCTGGAGCTGGATCGCCTTTTTTGCCTGCATGGGCGCCCTCAATATCTGGGTGGCCTACGAGTTTGATACCGAAACCTGGGTCAACTTCAAGCTGTTTGGCGGCCTGGGGCTGATGCTGGTTTTTGTCGTGGCGCAGGCCCTGTTCATGAGCCGCTACATCAAAGACACCCCCAATAACACCAAGGACACGCAAGCATGACCGCCATCCAAGTCACCGCACCCGCCATGGAACTCGCGCTGCGCGAAAAGCTCCAACCCACCGCCGTGCAGGTACTGGACGAAAGCTGGCAGCACGATGGGCACCCCGGCGCCAATGGCACGGGCTTTGGCACGCATTTCCGCGTGCGCATTGCGTCACCTTTGTTTACGAGTTTGACCCGTGTGCGCCAGCATCGGCTTGTGTATGATGCGCTGCAAGATTTTATTGACGCTGGCGCGCACGCCATCGCCATTGAAATTCTCTAAAACCACCCTTCTCTTTTTTCAAACTCCGAATGAAAAAGCACATCCTGACCGGCCTCGTGGCCGCAGCCCTGACGGGCGCCATTGCCCTGCCCGTGAGCGCCCAGAACATCGCCATCGTCAATGGCAAGGCCGTTCCCAAAGAGCGCGCCGAATCGCTCAAGCAGCAAGTCGAACGCTCGGGCCGCCCGGTCACGCCCGAGATGGAAAACCAGATCAAAGAAGAAGTGATCGCCCGCGAGATCTTCATGCAAGAGGCCCTGCGCCGCGGCCTGGAAGCCTCGCCCGACTACAAGACCCAGATGGAACTGGCACGCCAGACCATTCTGATCCGCGAACTGTTTGCCGACGAGCAGAAGAAGAGCCCCGTCACCGACGCTGAAATCAAGGCCGAGTACGACAAATATGCCGCTGCCAACAGCGGCAAAGAATACAAGGCCAGCCACATCCTGGTCGAAAAGGAAGACGAAGCCAAAGCCATCCTGGCCGACCTGAAGAAGGGCGCCAAGTTTGAAGACATCGCCAAGAAAAAGTCCAAGGATCCCGGATCGGGCGCCCAGGGCGGCAACCTGGACTGGGCTTCGCCTGGCAGCTACGTGCCCGAATTCAGCGAGGCCATGGCCAAGCTCGAAAAAGGCAAGACCTCGGCCCCCGTCAAGAGCCAGTTTGGCTGGCACATCATCCGCCTGGACGACGTGCGCGAAGCACAATTGCCCAAGCTGGAAGACGTCAAGCCCCAGGTGTCGCAACAACTGCAACAGCAAAAGCTTGCCAAGTTCCAGGAAGAACTGCGCGCCAAGGCCAAGGTCGAATAAGCACCCTGCCCCTCCATCAAAAAACGCGGCCCAGGCCGCGTTTTTTGATGGCCACGCTAGCCTATCTGCCCACCGCCCCCGCAATAGGCCCCACCGCCTGCACCACATCGCCACACTGCCCCCGCTGGCGCAGGGCATGGTCCATGAGCACCAGGGCCAGCAAGGCCTCTGCGATGGGCGCGGCGCGGATGCCCACGCAGGGGTCGTGGCGGCCCTTGGTGACGACCTCTACCGGCTGGCCATCGATGTCGATGGAGGCACGCGGGCTCAGGATGGAGCTGGTGGGCTTGATGGCAATGCCGACCTCGATGTCCTGCCCCGTGCTGATGCCGCCCAGCACGCCGCCGGCGTGGTTGCTGGCAAAGCCCTGGGGGGTGAGCGAATCGCCGTGCACGGTGCCGCGCTGCGCCACGCTGGCAAAACCGGCGCCAATCTCTACGCCTTTCACGGCGTTCAGGCCCATCATGGCGTGGGCAATGTCGGCATCCAGCCGGTCGTACAGCGGCTCACCCAAGCCCACAGGCACGCCGCTGGCCTGCACGCGGATGCGCGCGCCGCAGGAGTCGTGCGCCTTGCGCAGCGCATCCATGTA
>CAZRFF010000050.1:0-11118 GCA_964599265.1 uncultured Simplicispira sp.
GATTGCAGGCTTGTTGACTTGTGTTTGAGTGACCCATGACCGATTCCGTGCCGGCCCCTGTGCCCCACGCCACCCCCGCTGCCCCTGGCGCCACCCACACCGCCGCGCCCGCCCCAGAGGCTTCGCCCGCCGCTCGCCAGCGCCACGCAGGCCGTGGCCCGCGGCGCGGCCGCACGCCAGGCCAGGCCAGCAGCACAGACACCCCGACCACACCGCGCCCAGCCCGCCCCGTGCCCCCAGCGCTGCACACCCTGGCCGATTTGTACCCCCAGCTCTTTGGCGCGCAGTTCCTGCCGCTCAAGCGCGGCATTTTTGACGACTTGATGGCCGCCCACCCCGAGCAGTTCGAGCGCGAAGCGCTCAAGCTGGCGTTGGGCGTGCACACCCGATCCACCCGCTACCTGCAGGCCGTGGCCGAGGGGCGGGCGCGGCACGACCTGCAAGGCCAAAGCGTGGAGCCCATGGCGCCTGAACACGTGCACCACGCGCTGTGGGAGCTGTTCCGCCGCCGCCAGGAACGCGGTGGCGACGAGTGGCGCGCCAAAATCCGCACCCGCATGGCACGCGCCATCGAGGCCAGCGGCCTCACGCGGGAAGACTATTGCGCCAAGGTGCACACGCGCGACGCTGCAGCCCAGGCCCTGCTGGACGAAGCCCTGGCCGAGCTGGCGGCCCAACACGCCCGCGAAGAAGCGCTGCTGCGCGCCTTCGATGCCAGTGGCCAGAGCGTGGAAGCCTTTGCCGACATGTACGGCATGGAACCGCGCACCGCCGAACGCAGCCTGCACAACGCGCGGCAGCGGAAAGCCGCCCCCTAAAGCCACCCCGTCTTGCGAAAGCGCCAGTACAGCAGCGCCCCCGCGCTGAAGATGGCGCCCAGCGCCATGGGGTAGCCCCACACCCAATCGAGTTCGGGCATGTGCTTGAAGTTCATGCCCCAGACGCCCGCCATGGCGGTGGACACGGCAAAAATGGCCGCCCAGGCTGCCAGGCGCTTGGTGGTCTCTGATTCTTCGATGGTCACCATGGACAGGTTCACCTGGATGGCCGTGCCTATGGTGTCGCGGATGGTGTCGATGGCGCCCTGAATGCGCGCCAGGTGGTCGTGCACATCACGGAAATACTCTTGCGTGCCCGTGCACACCTCGGGCACGCGCCCGCCGTGCAGCTTGCTGGCCACTTCCATCAGCGGGGCCACGGCATGGCGCAGCACCATGGTGCGCCGCTTGAGGGCGTACAACCGTTCGATAGAGCCCCGCGCCGCACCGCGCTCAAAAATGGCCTGCTCGATCTGCTCCAGTTCCGACTCGAACGCGTCGATGAGCGGAAAGTAGCGGTCCACCACGGCATCCATGAGCGCGTAGAACACAAACCCTGCCCCCAGGCGCAGCAAAAGCGGCTCGCGTTCACAGCGGGCACGCACGCCCAGAAAATCCTGGCGGCTGCGGCTGCGCACCGAGAGCACGAAGTTGTGCCCCACAAACACCGCCAGCTCGCCTACGCCCAGCCCACCCTCGTGCAGCTCGGGCAAGTGCATCACGGCAAACAGCGTGGTGCCGTATTCCTCCAGCTTGGGCCGCTGCAGGCCTTTGATGGCGTCTTCCACGGCCAGGTCGTGCAAGCCGAACTCTTCCTGCATCTGGTGCAGCTCGTCCGGCGAGGGGTCGCGCAGCGCCACCCACACAAACGTCTCTGGACGCTGCAGCCAATCACTGATGACTTCGACTTCAATATCGGCCAGCTTCCGGCCGTTTTCATAGGCAACGCAATTGAGGATCATGGGGCATTCTGGGCAGGAAATGGGGCACTGTGCAGCACCACCTGGTTACGGCCCTGGGCCTTGGCGCGGTAGAGGGCCTGGTCGGCACGTTCAAGCAGCAGCTCCAGCGGTTCGCCCGGCGCCGCCGTGCCCACGCCGATGGAAACGGTCACTTCCTGCGGGCACTGGGCCAGGGTGGCCACCTGCGCCTGCACCCGGCTGCGCACCCGCTCCAGCAAGGCTTGCACGCCATCGAGGGCGCCGTCGATGGGCAAAAGCACGAACTCTTCCCCGCCCCAGCGGGCAAAGGGGTCGGTTTCGCGCACGGTGTTTTCCACCACCTGGGCAAAGGCGCGCAGCACCTGGTCACCCATGGCGTGGCCCTCGGTATCGTTGATGCGCTTGAACCGATCCAGATCCATCATGGCCAGCGCCAGGGGTTGCTGGCTGCGCGCGCTGCGGGCCTGTTCTTCGCGCAGGATTTCACCCATGCGGCGGCGGTTGATCAGGCCGGTCAATTCATCGTGCGTGGCCAGGTGCTGGATGTGGCCCAGGGCCTGCGCCAGCTCCTGTTTTTGCCGGGCCACGCGCTGGCGCATGCGCTGCACATGGACAGCGACAAACGTGCTGCCCACCAGTACCGCCACCACCACCATGCCATAAGCCAAGTCCAGGGCCGCCGAGCGCCCCGGCTCCTTCAACAGGGCAACGACGCCAAAGGCCAGCGCAAACACCAGCAAGGCATAGACCAGGGTGGCCGCCAACTGCCGCGGCGTGAGGCCAAACATGCCAAACATCAGCACCAATGAGAGCATGACCGGGCTGATGCCACGCGCCTGGCCAAGCAACACATACCCGGCAGCATTGCTAGTGATGGCAAACCAGATCTGCCACTGCGTCATGGCCGGGTCGGCCAGGCGCTGCGACCAGCCGCTGCGCACCAAAGCGAACGCCAAGGCGGCGCCCGCCATGTTGATCCCCGCCCACCACCATCCCCACACCGGGTAGCCAAAGCCCGACTGCACCAGCAGCAAAACCACGCCCACCGCCAAGGCCATGAGCAAAATGGCCACACCCGTGGTGGTGGTGCGAATGCGCGTGGCCGGGTCGGCGCCCAACACGGCATTGCGCAGACGTTGGCGCAGGAATTTTTCGGACCGAAAAGAAGATGCGGAGTGCGGCATGGCGTGGGCCCGTATCATGGCCTGCCCTGACCGTGGCGCCTACCCTGCGCCCCCCAATTTGTGGCGCAAATAGAACATTCTGCGGTGCCTTCAGTGCCCACACCGCCTGTCACGGCGCACCACGCAAGGCCTGCTGGCGCCGCACCAGCCGTGCCAGGTGGGCACACACCCCGTCGCACAGGGCCTCCACCGACGCATCGGCGCAGCGGTACCAGGCGTGCTGCCCACGCATCTCGCGTTGCACCAAACCATGGCGCAGCAACACCGCCAGATGGCGTGACACGTTGGCCACACTGCAATCGCACAACTGCGCCAACGCCCCCACCGTACGCTCACCCTGGCCTATCCACTGCAGGATGGCCAGGCGCGTGGGCTCCCCCAGCGCACCAAAGTACGCTGCCACCTGTTCCAGCACGGCATCGGGAATGGGCGCCCCCGCGCCAGCGCGGCAAACATGAACCAGAGGTTTGCTATTCAACTTGTTGACTATTTAACTATTTGCGCAAATAATAGCCTGACTTAAAAAAAGGAACAAGCCCGCAAGGCCCTCCCTTTGCGCGGCCCAGGACACACAGGAATCCACACCATGCGCCCTCTCGCACCACCCACCGCTTGGCTGCCCCCCTTGCTGGCTTTGGCCCTGGTTTGCTCCGCAGGCCTCGCCGGGGCCGCTGGGCTGCCCACCGAGCCCGCGCAGGCCGCCCAAAACGCCGCACGCCAGGGCTATGACGGCGTGGTGGAGGCCGTGCGGCAAACCACCCTGGCCGCACAGGTGAGCGGCGCCGTGGTCGAGCTGGCCGTGAAGGCGGGCGACCGTGTGCAGGCCGGCCAGCTGCTGCTGCGCATCGACGCACGCACTGCCGACCAAAGCGCCGCCGCGGTGGATGCGCAGGTGCAGGCGGCCAAGGCCAATCTCGACGTGGCCACGCGCGAATACGAGCGCCAGAAACAGCTGTTTGCCAAAAAATACATCAGCCAGGCCGCACTGGACCGCGCCGAGGCCGAATACCGCGCCGCCAGCGCCCAGGTGCACGCCCAAAGCGCCCAGGCGGGCGCTGCCCGCACACAAACCGGCCTGCATGTGGTGCGCGCACCCTACGCGGGCGTGGTGGCCGAGGTGCCCACCATGCTGGGTGACATGGCCATGCCTGGCCGCCCGCTGCTCACGCTCTACGACCCCACCGCCCTGCGCATCACGGCCGCCGTACCGCAAACCGCCGTGCCCGGCACCGCCAGCCCCGACAACGTGCGCGCCGAACTGCCCGGCCAAAACGGCGAGCGCCAATGGCCGCAGGCCACCCGCGTGCAGGTCTTGCCCACGGTAGACCCCGCCACGCACACCATGCAGCTGCGCGCCGACCTGCCCACGCAAGACGCCAGCGTGCGTCCCGGCATGTTTGCCCGCCTGTGGCTGCCCGCCAGCGCACAGCCAGGCACGGCCGCACGCATCACCATCCCCCAACAGGCCGTGGTGCGCCGCGCCGAGATGACCGGCGTGTACGTGCTCGCACCGGACGGCAAACCGCAGCTGCGCCAGGTGCGCCTGGGCCGCAGCGACGGCGAGCGGGTGGAAGTGCTCAGCGGCGTGGCCGCGGGCGAGGCCGTGGTGACCGCGCCGCAGCAAGCCGCGCGCCAGCGCTGAAGGACGGGCCATGGCGCAGACCCCTTCCAGCCCCCGCATGGGCATTTCCGGCCGCATTGCGGCGTTTTTCCAGGCAGCGCAAATCACCCCCCTGCTGGCCCTGGTGGCACTGCTGCTGGGTGTGTTTGCCGTGCTGGTCACCCCGCGCGAGGAAGAGCCGCAGATCAACGTGACCATGGCCAACGTGCTCATCCCTTTTCCGGGGGCGAGCGCGCGCGACGTGGAGCAAATGGTCGCCATTCCGGCCGAGCAGGTGCTCTCGCAGATCAGCGGCACCGAGCATGTAATGTCGGTCTCGCAACCCGGCATGGCGGTCATCACCGTGCAGTTCAAGGTGGGGGTTCCGCGCACCGAAGCCCTGGTGCGTCTGCACGACACCATCCGCGCCAACACCGACTGGCTGCCCCACGCACTCGGCGTGCAAGAACCCATCATCAAGCCCAAGGGCATCGACGATGTGCCCATCGTCACCCTCACCCTGTTCAGCGACCGCGCCGACACCGGCCCCTTCGACCTGGAGCGCGTGGCGCACAGCATGGAAGTGGAGCTCAAGCGCGTCCCCGGAACGCGCGAAGTGCGCACGCACGGCGGCCCTGGCCGCGCCGTGCTGGTCGAGATGGACCCCACCCGCATGGCTGGCATGGGCGTGACCGTGGCCGACCTGCGCCAGGCCCTGCAGTCGGCCAACCAGGGCCTGCCCGTGGGCGAATTGCTGCGCGGCAACCAGGCTGTGGCGCTGGAGACCGGCCCCTTCTTGCGCGATGCGCAGGACGTGGGTGAACTCATCGTGGGCGTGCGCTCGGGCAAGCCCGTGTTCCTGCGCGAAGTGGCCCAGGTGCGCGACGGCCCACTGCCCTCGACCCAGTACGTGTGGCATGGCACGCCCGGCGACCAGGCCACCGAATCCCCGGCCGTCACCATCGCCATCACCAAAAAACCCGGTGAAAACGCCATCGACGTAGCCAACGCCGTGATGCAGCGCGCAGAGCAGCTGCACGGGACCGTCGTGCCCGCCGACGTGCAGGTGGTGGAGACGCGCAACTACGGCGCCACGGCGGACGACAAGGCCAAGAAACTCATCCAGAAACTGCTGTTCGCCACGGCTTCGGTGGTGGCGCTGGTGTTTGTGGCGCTGGGCAGGCGTGAAGCGGCCATCGTGGGCACGGCGGTGGTGCTCACGCTCACGGCCACGCTGTTCGCCTCCTGGGCCTGGGGCTTTACGCTCAACCGCGTATCGCTGTTTGCGCTCATTTTTTCCATCGGCATTCTGGTGGACGACGCCATTGTGGTGGTTGAGAACATCCACCGCCACCAGCAGCTGCACCCCGAAAAAACCCTGCTGCAGCTCATCCCCGGCGCGGTGGACGAGGTGGGCGGCCCCACCATTCTGGCCACGCTCACCGTCATTGCCGCGCTCTTGCCCATGGCCTTTGTCAGCGGCCTCATGGGGCCGTACATGAGCCCCATCCCCATCAATGCCAGCATGGGCATGCTGCTGTCGCTGGCGATTGCCTTTGTCGTCACACCCTGGCTGGCCCGCCTGTGGATGAAGCCGCACCACGCCAGCGCGGACGCTGCCCACGCCGCCCCCACGGGCATGGCCAAGCGCATCACGCCGCTGTTCTCGCGCATCTTCACCCCCTTGCTGGACGACCGCAGCGGGGCGCGCAACCGCAGCCTGCTGGGCCTGGGCGTGGCGGGCTTGATCGCGCTGTCGGTCTTGCTGCCCGCCATCGGCTGGGTGCAGCTCAAAATGCTGCCGTTTGACAACAAATCGGAATTCCAGGTGGTGGTGGACATGCCCGCAGGCACGCCCGTGGAGCAGACCGCCGCCGTGCTGCACGCCCTGGGCGCACACCTGGGCACGGTGCCCGAAGTGACGCACTACCAGGCCTACGCCGGCACGGCCTCGCCCATCAACTTCAACGGCCTGGTGCGCCAGTACTACCTGAGGAGCGGCGGCAATGTGGGCGACATCCAGGTCAACCTCAAGGACAAGCACGAGCGCAAGCTGCAAAGCCACGCCATTGCCATGCGCGAGCGCCCGGCCCTGCAGGCCATTGGCGAAAAATTCGGCGCCAACGTCAAGGTGGTGGAAGTGCCCCCCGGCCCGCCGGTGCTCTCGCCCATCGTGGCCGAAATTTACGGCCCCGACGCCGCCGGCCGCCAGCAGGTGGCCCAGGCCGTGCGCGTCGCCTTTGGGCAAACCGAGGGCCTGGTCGATATCGACGACAGCAGCATTGCCCGCGCACCGCGCCAGGTGCTGCTGGTCGACCGCTCCAAGGCCGCGCGCCTGGGCGTGCCGCAGCAGGCCATCGTGGCCACGCTGCGCGCCGGCCTGGCGGGCGAGGCGGCGGCCTACCTGCACGACGGCAGCAAATACCCCGCCGCCGCCACACTGCAACTGCCCGCACCGCTGCATGGCGACCTGGCAGCGCTGCTGCAGCTCACGGTGCGCTCGGCCAGCGGCGCACTGGTGCCCATTTCTGAATTGGTGCGCGTGAGCGACACCGAGCGCGAACAGCCCATCCACCACAAGGATTTGCTGCCCGTGAATTTTGTGGTGGCCGATATGGCCGGCAAGGTGGACAGCCCGCTCTACGGCATGTTCCAGGTGCGTAGCGCCATCGCCAAAATCACCGCCCCCGATGGCGCCGGCATCGAGGAATACTTCATCCGCCAACCCAGCGATGCGTGGCGCGGCTACGCGCTCAAGTGGGATGGCGAGTGGCAGATCACCTATGAGACCTTCCGCGACATGGGCGCCGCCTATGCCGTGGGCCTCATCCTCATCTACCTGCTGGTGGTGGCGCAGTTCGGCTCTTACCTGACGCCGCTCATCATCATGGCGCCCATTCCGCTGACCATCATCGGCGTCATGCCGGGCCACGCCCTGCTGGGCGCGCAGTACACGGCCACCAGCATGATCGGCATGATTGCGCTGGCGGGCATCATCGTGCGCAACTCCATTTTGCTGGTGGACTTCATCAACCTGCAGGTGCGCGCCGGGGTGGACTTCAAACAGGCCATCGTGCAATCGGCCATCACCCGTGCACAGCCCATCGTGCTCACGGGCGTGGCGGCCATGCTGGGCGCGTTCTTCATCCTGGACGACCCCATCTTCAACGGCCTGGCGATTTCGCTGATCTTCGGCATCGCCGTCTCCACCCTGCTCACGCTGGTGGTCATCCCCCTGCTGTATTTCGTGGCCTACCGCCGCCACATTGACCGCCTGGCAGCGCCACCGGCCACCTGATCAGGCTTTTTGCAAAGACCCGTCCATGAACACGCACTACCTCGATCTGACACGCGAAATTTCGGCCAACCTCGCCCCCCTGCGTGCCGAAATTCCCGACACCCTGCGCGGCTTCACGGCCATGGCACAGGGTGCCACCAAAGACGGCGCCCTGGACAAGAAGACCAAAGAGCTGATCGCCATCGCCCTGTCGGTGGGTGCGCGCTGCGACCCCTGCGTGGGCTTCCATGCCAAGGCGCTGGTCGAGCTGGGCGCCACCCGCGCCGAACTGGCCGAAGCCATCGGCATGGCCGTGTACATGGGCGGCGGGCCTTCGCTGATGTACGCCGCCAAGGCCTCGGCGGCTTTCGATGAATTTGCCGCCCACGCGGCCAAGGCCAGGGCATGAACACGCCTTTTTGCCCCTGCTGGGCACGCCACGGCGCCGCCCTGGTGCGCTGGGTGCAGGCCCTGTGGAACCGCCGGAGTTGATGCCATGCGCAAACCCCTCGCCCTCTTGAGCCTGTCGGGCCTGCTCGCCCTGGCAGGCACGGCCCAGGCCACCGATTTGTGGCAGGCCTGGGAAGCTGCCAGCCAGCACGACCGCGAGCTGGCCGTGGCCCGCGCCGCCCATGCCACGGTCCAACCCAAACGCGACCAGGCCCAGGCGCTGTGGCGCCCCGGTGTGGGCCTCACGGCCGCCGTGGGCGCCGCCAACAGTGAAAATTCCATGCGCGGCGCACAGTTCTCGGCGCCGGGTTTCGGACAATCCACGGGCGTGGACTTTGGCACCTCCATCACCGGCGGCACGGCCACCCGCTGGGCCCTGCAGGCCAGCCAGCCCCTGGTCAACCCCCAGCGGCGCGCGCAGCAGCAGCAGCTGGGTTTGCAGGCCGATATGGAAGACTTGCAATGGCAGGCGGCCCAGCAAGGCCTGATGCTGCGCACAGCCCAACGCTACCTGGCACTGGCCCAGGCGCAAGAAGCCTTGCGCGTGACCGATCAACAGTTGCTGGCCGTGCAAAAACTGGCGGCAGAAGCCAAGGACCGCTTTGACCTGGGCGCCGCCCCCATCACCGCCGTGCACGAAGCACAGGCCCGGTTGGCCGCATTGCGCTCGCAGGCCCTGGCCGCGCAGGTGGATGTAGACATCAAACGCCGCGCCCTGGCCGACAGCACCGGCCTGCCTGCCGACACCCTCTCGGCCCGGCTGCCAGGCACAGCGCCCTTGCCAGCGCCGCGCAACGCGCACGCGCTGGCGGTGTGGCAGGAACAGGCCGAGGCAAACAACTTCCCGCTGCGCTTGCAGCGCCTGACCGCCGACATCGCCCGCGCCGAGGCCGACAAGCACGGCAAAGCCGCTGCCGCCACGGTCGATCTGGTGGCCCAGGCGGGCCAGGAGCGCCTCACGGGCAGCGGCGACTACGGCAGCGCCCGCAACAAGAGCACCAACGCCATGCTGGGCGTGCAGGTGAATGTGCCCCTCTACACCGGCGGCTGGCGCAGCGCCAAGCAAGAAGAGGCCCTGCGCCTGCTCGACAAAGCCCAGGCCCAGGCCGAGAGCACACGCGAGCAGGTGGCCAGCCAGGTGCACGCGGCCTGGCTGGGGCTGCACCTGGGCGCAGAGCGCATGCAGGCCTTGCAAGAAGCCCTGCAAGCGAGCGAAGCACGGCAGGACGCCACCCAAACCGGCCTGGAGGCCGGCCACCGCACCGTGCTGGACCTGCTGAACGCCCAAAACGACACCGCTGCCGCACGGCTGGCCCTGGCGCAGGCCCGCAGCCAGCTGCTGCTGGACCACCTGCAGTTGGCCGCCCTGGCCGGGCAGCTCGATGAAAACCTGCTGCGCACCGCCAGCGAACAAATCCAACGCTAAAAGCCCATCACAACCCCGCCGGACCATCCGGCACCCACCCAAGGAGACAAACATGGCCCATATCGTGATTCTTGGTGCAGGCACTGGCGGCATGCCGGCGGCCTACGAACTGCGCGCCAAAATCGACAAATCGCACCGCATCACCGTGGTGAATGCGGTCGATTATTTCCAGTTCGTACCCTCCAACCCCTGGGTGGCCGTGGGCTGGCGCGAGCGCAAGGACACGACCCTGCCCATCGCCCCCAGCCTGAACAAAAAGGGCATCGACTTTGTGGCCCAGCGCGTGGACCGCATCGACGCCGAAGGCAACGCGCTGCAGTTGGCCGACGGCAGCCGCATGGATTACGACTACCTCGTCATCACCACCGGGCCCAAGCTCTCGTTCGACGAAGTGCCCGGCGCCGGGCCGCAGGGGCACACCCACTCCATCTGCACCATAGACCACGCCGAGAAAGCCTGGGCCGACTACCAAAAATTCATTGCATCCCCTGGCCCCGCCATCATCGGCGCCATGCCGGGGGCATCGTGCTTTGGGCCAGCCTACGAGTTTGCATTCATCTTCAACAAAGACCTGCAAAAGCGCAAGCTGCGCCACAAGGTGCCGCTCACCTTCGTGACCAGCGAACCCTACATCGGCCACATGGGCCTGGGCGGCGTGGGCGATTCCAAGTCCATGCTGGAGAGCGAGCTGCGCAGCTTCGACATCAAGTGGATCACCAACGCCAAGGTGACCAAGGTGGAAGAAGGCAAGATGTTCGTCACCGAAATGGACGACAACGGCCAGCCCAAGAAGGAACATGAGCTGCCTTTCCAGTACAGCATGATGCTGCCCGCCTTCAAGGGCGTGGACGCGGTGGCGCAGGTAGAAGGCCTGTGCAACCCGCGCGGCTTTGTGCTGATCGACGAATACCAGCGCAGCAAGAAGTACCGCAACATCTTCTCGGCCGGCGTGTGCGTGGCCATCCCACCCGTGGAGGTCACACCCGTGCCCACTGGCGCGCCCAAGACCGGTTACATGATCGAGACCATGGTCACGGCCCTCGTGCACAACATCGCTGCCGAGCTGGCGGGCAAACCCGACCAGGCCACTGCCAAGGGCACGTGGAATGCCATTTGCCTGGCCGACATGGGCGACACCGGCGCCGCCTTTGTGGCCCTGCCGCAAATCCCGCCGCGCAATGTCAACTGGTTCAAAAAAGGCAAGTGGGTGCACCTGGCCAAAATCGCCTTCGAAAAATACTTCATGTACAAAATGAAGAACGGCACATCCGAACCGGTCTACGAAAAGCACGTGCTCAAAGCCTTGGGCATTGAACGATTGGAAAAATGACCCAGCCTGCCCGCATCACCATCCTGGGCGCCGGATTTGGCGCCCTCTCCACCGTGCGCGAACTGCGCAAGCGCGACGCCCGGGCAGAGGTC
>CAZRFF010000051.1:0-11113 GCA_964599265.1 uncultured Simplicispira sp.
GCCGCGCGCGCCCGCGCCGATGTCGGTGGGGGCGCCGATCAGGCTGAGGGCGGGGGCAGGGCGTTCGTTCATGCGGTTTGGGCCTCGGTTGGCAAGGGGGCGTCGGCCTGGGGCGCCGGGGCGTGCAGCAGGCCGAACAAGTCCTTGGGGTCACCCATCTCTGGCACCAGGTCGATGGGGGTGCCCAGGTGCGGGTATTGTTGCAGCAGCGCGTGCAGCGTGCGCAGGGCAGAAAAATCTTCCAGCGCAAAGCCCACGGAATCGAACACCGTCACGTCTTCTGCCGAGCGGCGGCCGGGGGCCTGGCCGAGCAGAATGCGGTAAAACTCGGTGACCGCAAAGTCGGCGGGCATTTGCTGGATCTCGCCTTCGATGCGCGACTGCGGTTCAAACTCCACCACCACGCGCGCATCGGGGCGGCGCAGGATGTCGGCGTGCAGCTCGGTCTTGCCCGGGCAGTCGCCGCCCACGGCGTTGAGGTGCATGCCGGGTTCGATCATGCCGGGGGCGAGGATGGTGGCGTTGCGTTTGTCGGCGGTGACCGTGGTCACGATGTCGCAGCCCCGCACGGCATCCTGGGCGCTGGCGCAGCGCTGTATGTGCAACCCCGGCAGCGCCAGGCGGGAGAGGTTGCGTTCCAGCTTGAGGCTGGCGCCGGGGTCGGTGTCGAACAGGCGCAGTTCGCGGATGCCCAACTGGTGGTAGAAGGCCAGGGCCTGGAATTCGCTTTGTGCGCCGTTGCCAATCAGGGCCATGCGGCGGCCCTCGGGCCGGGCCAGGTGGCGCGCCGCCAGCACCGACATGGCGGCGGTGCGCAGCGCGGTGGTCAATGTCAGTTCAGACACCAGCAGCGGGTAGCCCGTATCCACATCGGCCAGCACGCCAAAGGCGGTGACGGTGAGCAGCCCCTCGCCCGTGTTCTTGGGGTGGCCGTTGACGTATTTGAAGCAGTACAACTGCCCGTCGCTGGTGGGCATGAGTTCGATCACGCCCACTTTGGAATGGATGGCGTGGCGCGCCGATTTGTCGAACTGCTCCCAGCGGCGGTAGTCGCTGTCCAGGGCGTCCACCAATTGCTGCACCAAGCGGGGGAAACCCACCTGCCGTACCAGTTCGCGCACACTGTTCACGCCCATGTAATTGACCATGGTCTGTTCTCCTTGAATGGTTTTGCAGCCATTGTCCGCAGGGGCAAGGCCAAAGAACAGCCAGGAAAATGCGCGAATTCGTCAATATTTTGAGCAAATCAGCATGGCTCAATGCCAATATGCTCAATAACGGGGTACGGGCCGGGGCGCTACACTGCAGGCCATGCAAGTCGCCCTGGCCCAACTTTCGACCCATTTGCAGCGTGGCCTCGCGCCCTTGTACGTGCTGCATGGCGACGAAGCCTTGCTGCAGCAAGAGGCGCAAGACGCCATCCGTGCCGCTGCCCGCGCCCAGGGTTACACCGAGCGCAGCGCATTCACCGTGGCCGGTGCGCGTTTTGACTGGAGTGCCGTGCTGGCGGCGGGGGGCTCGCTGTCTTTGTTCGCCGAGCGCCAAATCGTCGAGCTGCGCATTCCCTCGGGCAAGCCGGGCAAGGACGGGGCGCAGGCCTTGCAGCAAATGGCCGAGGCTGCCCGTGGCAACGACGCCCTGCTCACCATCGTGGCGCTGCCCCGGCTGGACAAGGCCACCAGAACCGGCGCCTGGTTCGCCGCGCTGGAGGGCGCTGGCGTGGCCGTGCAAATTGACCCCATAGAGCGTGCCCAGCTCCCGGCCTGGATTGCGCAGCGACTGTCTGCCCAAAGCCAGCGCGTGGCATCGGGCGAAGAGGGGCAACGCACCTTGCAATTTTTTTCCGACCGGGTGGAGGGCAATCTGCTGGCCGCGCACCAGGAGATCCAGAAACTGGCGCTGCTCTACCCGGCAGGCGAGCTTTCGTTGGAGCAGGTCGAATCGGCCGTGCTCAACGTGGCGCGCTATGACGTGTTCAAGCTTTCCGAGGCCGTGCTGTCGGGCCAGGTGCTGCGCGTGCAGCGCATGCTCGACGGCCTGCAGGCCGAAGGTGAGGCCGAGGTGCTGGTGCACTGGGCGCTGGCCGAAGACATCCGCGCCTTAAAGCGGGTGAAGGACGCCATGAATGCGGGCAAGCCCCTGCCCATGGCGCTGCGCGAAAACCGCATCTGGGGCCCCAAGGAGCGTTTGTACGAACGCATCCTGCCGCGCGCCAGCGATGCGGCCCTGGCGCGTTTGCTGCAGTCGGCCCACCAGGTGGATGGCATCGTCAAGGGTCTGAAAGCGGCCGACTGGCCTGCCCCACCCTGGCAGGCGCTGCAACGGCTGGCGCTGCAGGTGTGCAGGCTGGCCATGGCCAGCCGCTGATGGGGCAGGGAGACGGGATTTACTGCGCGCGGATGACGGCCTGGGTGGGTGTGGCGTCAAAGGTGATTTTGGCGGGCCAGGGTTCCCAGGAAGTGCCCAGAGCGGCGTGGTTGGGGTTGCCGGTGCGGGCAAAGGCGGCCAAGCTGCCCATCATGGCGGCAGACAGGGCCAGCCGCCCAGGTTGGTTGGCGGTGCTGTTGGTCACCCCGGCAAACAGCGAAGGGCCGAAGTTGCCGAATAAAAACGGCAAATCAAAGGCGTGGGCCGCGCCGTAAATCGTGTTCCAGGGCGCAGGCTGTTGTGCCCAGGCAAAATCGTAAGCCCAGACTTGGTTTTGCTGGGTCTTCAATGTGCCGAGGACATTGGCCCGGTTGGCGGCGAACAGGCCATTGCCAATGAGCGCGGTGCGTGCATTCCAGCCGGTTGCGGGTTTGTCGGCGGGCAGGTAGAAGGGGTCGATCACATCTTCCAGCGTGGTTTGGGCCGGTGCATCGGCCTGGTAGGTTCGCATGCGCTCAAAGCGATCGGCGTCATTCATGCGAAAGCCAGCGGGGCCGCCCAATTGCGCCAGCAGGGGGGCAAACAGCTTGCCCTCCTCGGTCGTCACACCGGCCAGCACAGGCATGTGGTTGTACTTCCCTGCCGCCATGGCTGCAATGGGGTCTGCAGGCAGGAATTGGCCGTCCGGGATGGGGCCGGAGCCTGTCAAACCACTGGCGAGCAGCACAGACAACAGTTTTTTGCCATCGGCAGCGCGCAGGTAGGCTGCGATTTCTTCTGCCGCCATGCTGGCCATGTGTTGCTGGGCGTCGTTCATATCGGTGGCCCGGCCGTCGGCAATGAGCAGCCGCGCCAGCAGCATCTGGGCCTGGGTGGCCGAAGCGCTGGCTGGGTTGAGCGCAGGCAAGGCCCCTTTCGGCAGATTGCTGGCCAGCGAGATGCCGCCCGACAGGGGGACAGCCTTGTGGAACAGCCCTGCTGCAGTCTCGGCCGCCATCAAGGCCCACACATTGATGGCGCCTGCCGATTGGCCCATGAGGGTGACGTTGCCCGCATCGCCGCCAAATTGGGAGGCATTCTTCTGCACAAAGCGCAGGGCGTGCAGGGTGTCGAGCAACGCAAAATTGCCAGAGGCTTCTGCTGGTGATGCGCCTGCTTTCAGTGCGGGATGGTTGAAAAAGCCCAAGGGGCCCAGACGGTAGTTGGCGGTCACGACCACTGCCTTGGCGGTTTTGGCCAGTTGGGCGCCGTCGTACACTGGATCGGCGGTATAGCCGCTGATATTGCTGCCGCCGTAGGTGAAGACGATGACAGGCAGCTTCTCCTCGGCGCTGTCGGGGCGCCAGATGTTGAGCGATAGGCAATCTTCACTGCCGACGGGGGTGTTGAGCGTGGTGGCGATGGTGCTGTCGTAGGTGTTGTTGGCCCCTGGGCCGTAAATGCGCCCGTTTTGCAGGCAGGCTGGGCCAAAGCGCTGGGCTGAGAGGGTGCTGCTCCACGGTGCGGGGTCTTGCGGCGCACGCCAGCGCAAGGCCCCCACCGGTGGGCTGGCAAAAGGGATGCCTTTCCACGACAGTGTGGTGGTGCGGCCATCGCGCTGCCCCTCCACCGCACCCAGGTGCGTAGCGCGTACCAAGGCGGTGTCGCTGCCACCGCCCCCTCCACAGGCGGTGAGTGAGATCGCCGCCAATCCCATGCCAACCAACCATCCGATGCTCCAATGCGATGCCATGAACCGTCTCCTTTGTGATTAGGGTAAATCTGTACTTGCGCACAGGCCTTGCCAGCAAGGACACTGCGCCGCTCCGGGCCTGTGCTCTGTTCCAGTCTAAAAACATGGGCCTTGTTTTGCCCTGTCCCCACCGCGCCAATCACCCCGCTTTACGTACATGCAACGCTCCAGCTCCTGTTCTTGGGTCCGCGGCCTCGTCGGTATGTTTGGGGCGCAAGGCCTGGATGGCCACAACCTGTTGCTGGCGGCGGGTGTGGCGCCAGAGCGGCTGGACGATCCGGCGCAGCGTTTTGGGGTGGATGAGGTCAGCCGTTTGTGGGAGCAGGCAGTGCAGGCCAGTGCCAACCCCGCATTGGGGCTGGACCGGGACTTGGCCGCGCGTTACGGCAACCTGGATTCGCTGGCGTTTTCCATGCTGGCCTGCGCGCATTTGCGCAGCGCCTTGGAGCAGTTTTCCAGCCACTTGGCGGTGGTCTCCGACGCGGCTTCTTTTGCTTTGGAGCCAGGGCCGCAGGGCGGTGTCTGGCTGGCCTTGGGGGGGCTGGGCAATACCGCCCCCGTGCCACGCCAGCGCTATGCCTATGGCTTGCTGACTTTGCTTGGCGTGTGTGATTGGCTCATCAGGCGCACAGTGTGCCCCCTGGTGGTGGAGTTCCGTTTTGCAGCGCCCCCGGATGCAGCCGCCTACCCTGAAATTTTTGGCTGCGTTGTGCGGTTTGCCCAATCAGAAAACCGGATTTTGTTGCGCAGTGAAGACCTTGAAACGCCCTTGCCTTCGCGCAATGCCCAGATGCTGGCCATGCATGAAAGCGTGTTGCAAACCCAGCTTCGGCATCTGGGTGCAACGACGGTCAGCGCCAAGGTTTGCACATTGCTGGCGCGCCAATTGCACCAGGGTGAGCCCCTGCGGGAACTGGTGGCGCGGAGCCTAGCGATGTCGGACCGCACGCTGCAAAGGCGGCTGGCTGCGGAAAATACCTCTTTTGCTGCTTTGCTGGATACAACGCGGCGCGAATTGGCCTGCAAGTACCTGAGTGAGGACTGCCGCCCATTGAACGACGTGGCTGAGCTGCTGGGTTTCCATGACCTGAGCAACCTTTCCAGGGCTTGCCGACGCTGGTTTGGCATATCTCCGGCCCTGTACCGCCAGCGTGTGTTGCATGCTGCCCAGCCCAACGCACTGGGCCCGGAGATTGAATGACGCCCACCAGTTCCAATGCTTGGGTGCGCAGCGTACTGCAGGTGTTTGCGGCGCAGGGGGTGGATGGTGCGGCTGTTCTCGCGCGTGCCGGCCTGCCCGGGCACCGTGTGGCCGATGACCATGAACGGTTTACCACCGATGAGGTGACGCGGCTGTGGGACGCCGCCCTGGCGCTGTCGGGCAATCCGGTTTTGGGCCTGGATGCTGCATTGGCCGCACGCCATATCGACTTTCAGGAGCTGGGTGTGGTCATGCTCTCCAGCGCTGATCTGCAGGGCGCCCTGCAGCAGGTGGCGCGTTACCTGGCGGTCATCTCCAGCGCCACGGTGTTTGCATTGCAACCCGATGGCCAGGGCGCATGGATTGCCATGGGCCACACGGGTGCGACGGTGCCCGTGCCGGTGCAGCGTTCCGCCTTTTCGTTGCTGGCCATGCTGTGCCTGTGCCGGTGGGTCACGCGCCGGCCTATGGCGGCCTTGCAAGTGGAATTGGCAGCGCCGGAGCCCCCGGCGGCTGCGGCGTATGCCCTGGCGCTGGGGTGCCAGGTGCGCTGGCAGGCGCCAAGGCATCGCATGCTGTTGGGCGCGGCGGATCTGGCCTTGCCCGTTCCTTCCCACAACGCATTGCTGCTGCCTTTGCATGAACGTGCTTTGGACCAGCGCATGCAGGAGTTGTCCGCAGAAGGCATGGTGCAGCGTGTGCGCTCGGCCATTGCGCAGGCACTACCGCGTGGCGAGCCGCGCAGGCAGGCGGTGGCCCAGCAACTGGGGGTGTCTGACCGCAAACTGCAGCGGCTGCTGTCGGCAGAGGGACGCTCTTTCCAGGCGGAGCTCGATGCCATGCGCCGCCATCTGGCCTTGCAGTACCTGTGCCAGCAAAAAATGGCCCCTGGGCAGGTCGGCTACCTGCTGGGTTTCAGTGATGAGAGCAACTTTATTCGGGCCTGTCAGCGCTGGTTTGGTATGGCGCCGGGCGCCTTGCGGGGGCAGGGGGGTATCCCGGAGCAAAAAATGTAGCCTACCCAAGGCGGATTCAACTTTGCGGTTCTTGGGGCTCTGGTGGTTTTTGCAATGACTGGATTTGCGCCCGTTCGCGTTCTTGCGCAAGGCCAAACCAACGCCGGGCTTCTTGCACACCCAAATGTCGCTCGCGCAAGGCTTGGCGGGCCTGCAGCATGTGCAAAGCCCCCTCCACCCCTTCGGGGCGCCCGGCTTGGGTGAGCAAGGCCTGTTCGTCGGCTTGCAGTGCCCGCAGGCGACGCAGCACATCACGCACCTGCTGGGCGGCGGGGCCGGTCAAACCGGTGGTGCCCACTTCTTCAGGAATGGGGGCCCCGTAGTCGCCCTGCTCGGCTTCCAGCAGGGCCCATAGGCGCCCTATGGCGTCTTCGTCCAGCAGGGGCATGCCATCCGCTCCGACCACCAGCACGGTATTGCGGGCAATGCCTGCGGGGGGCGGCGCCAGAGGCGCTGCGGCGTACTGGGCGGTGCTTGTGGCCTGGGGTGCGGCAGGCCCTGGGGCTGGGTTGGGCGCCGCCGTTTGCGGGGGGGCGCTCGCCAGGTGCCACAGCGCTGCCGTGGCCAATAGCGCTGCAAGGGCGATGGAGCGGATGGGTGTCGCCATGGTGGATTCAGCGGTGGTAATTGCGGAAAAAATTCCAACTGATGCCGGTGGCATCGGGGCCCAATTCATCGCTGAAGGGCCAGACCGGCGGGCCACCGCTCCAGGCGTGGTTCATGCCGTCGATGGTGTATTTTTGGGCGACCACCACGCCCGCTTGGTTGCGGAAGGTTTGCACGGTGTACGTGCGCCCATTCGGCACGGGGGTGGTGTGTGTGGTGGTGCTGGCAGGGATGTAGGGGGCGCTGTCGTTGTCCATGCCGTCGTCACCGTAATCGTTGGTCTGGACGAATTGCCGCACCGTCTGATCGCCGTTGATGGGGTTGACTACCATGTCGGCGGTGCCGTGGAAAACCAGAACGGGCATCAGGCGGCGGGCGGAACCAGAGCATTGCCACGCCAGTTTGCCGTGCTCATCAGGGTTGAATGGGCTGCCCAGCAGCATGGATTCTGCGGAGGTCAGGGGCCCTGTGCCGCCTTTGTACATGCCGCCTGCGTGGACGGCCGCAGCAGCAAAGAGGTCGGAGTAGCAGGCCGCCATGATGGACGTCATGGCGCCGCCGGAAGAGATGCCCGTGACGTACATGCGCGTGGCATCGACCGAATACCGATTGCGCACCTGGCCCACAATGCCCGCCAGGATGGAGGGTTCGCCCATTCCGCGGGTTTGGTTGAAGGAATACATGAAATTCCAGCACCGCTGCGGGTTGGCTGCGGCGTTTTGGCGCGGGTAGACGACGATGAAGCGCTCCCTGTCGGCCAATTCATTGAACCGGCTGACGGCCGCCATGCTGTTGGGCTCGGACAGGCAGCCGTGGATGACCAGCACCAAAGGAAGGGCCTGGCCGGGTTGGTAGCCTGTGGGAATCCAGGTTTGGTATTCGCGGGCGCCCCAGAGGTTGCCGTAAATGGCCGTGTTCCAGGACCCTGCCTGGGCAGGCAGCGGGCTGCATAAAGCCAAAAGCAAGGGGAACCAGGGGGCGATGAGCGCTAGCGTGCGCGATAGCAAAGGGCACATGGTTTGTCTCCGGTGGTGGTGTTGTAGGAATCAGCCGCTGCCAATTTAGGCGTGCGGCGCCGTTCCTTCCATGGCCTTGAAGCACCATCGGGGTGGCTTTGCAGACCAGGCGCACACGGACAGTGTTTTGGCATGGCGCGGCCCTGGTGAACAGGGGATGGACGCCCAACAATGCGCGGCCATGTCACTCGCGTATGAACTTTTTCCCTCGCGCCGTTTGTTGCGCATGCAGCCGTGGTTTGCCGCTTTGAAAGCCGCGCACCAGGAGCGCTTGTTCCAAGCCACCCAGGTGGTTTCTGTCGATGCCGGCCAAGCGGTGCAAGCCGCTGATGGGTCTGATCCAGGTTGGTGCGCGGTATTGCACGGCACCGTCAAATTGCAGGTGCCTGGCGCTGGCCCCCGCACCCCGGCGGCGGCGTTGCTGGTTCTGGGCTCGGGGGAGTGGTTTGGTGAGCTTGGTGCCGGCCCTGGCGCGCCTTTTTTCTACGAAGCGGTGGCCTTGCATCCCAGTAGCCTGTTGTGTATTGCCTGGAATGTGGTGCGTGAACTGGCCTGGGATAGCCCCCCTTTTGCATTGGCTCTGCTGCAGCACAGCCATGGCCGTTTGCAGCAGGCTTGGGCCATGCTGGCCATGCAGCGCATGGGTGGCCCGCAGCAGCGCCTGGGGCTGTACCTGAGCCGCCATTTTTGGCGCGGTTGCTTGTGTCGGCGGTTGAGCCAGGGCGACCTGGCAGGGCTGGCCGGGGTTTCGCGCCAAACGGCCAATGGCGCTTTGCAGGCGCTGGCCCAGCAGGGTTTGGTGCAGTTGGATAAAGGCCAGGTGGTGGAAGTGGACCACGATGGCTTGGATCGGTTCTTGCAACTGCCAAACGGTAAGGAAGCGGTGTTCCCGGGAGGCAAGCCGGTACCAGCGGATGCAGTGCAGTGTGCAAGGCGGCATCTGGGGGCTGCTTGAGGGGTGTTGGGGCCATTTGCGTTGCTCGCCCAGGTGTGCGCCGCGCTGCGGCAAAATCACCGGATGAACGCCCTCGACGTCACCCAATACACCCACGCCCTCGGTCTGCAAGCAAAAGCCGCTTCGGCGCTCATGGCCAAAGCGCCAACAGCTATCAAAAACAAAGCGCTTTTGGCGCTGGCGCGCCTGCTGCGCGAGCAAACCGCTGCGCTGCAGGGGGACAACGCCCGCGACCTGGAGCGCGCCCGCGCCGCCGGGCTGGCCGAGCCCATGGTCGATAGGCTCAAGCTCACCCCCAAGGTGCTGGAGACCTGTGCCCAGGGCTGCGAACAGTTGGCCGCCATGCCCGACAGCATTGGCGAAATCATCGGCCTGCAGCAGCAGCCCAGCGGCATCCGCGTGGGGCGCATGCGCGTGCCCATCGGCGTGTTCGGCATGGTTTTTGAAAGCCGCCCCAACGTGACCATCGAGGCGGCCAGCCTGTCCATCAAGAGCGGCAACGCCTGCATTCTGCGCGGCGGGTCTGAAGCCATTGAATCGAACAAGGCGCTGGCCTTGCTGGTGCAGCAGGCGCTGGAAGAAGCCGGCCTGCCGCGCGATGCCGTGCAACTGGTGCAGACCACCGACCGCGCCGCCGTGGGCCACCTGATTGCCATGCCCGAGTTTGTGGACGTGATCATCCCGCGCGGCGGCAAGGGCCTGATCGAGCGCATCAGCCGCGAGGCCAAGGTGCCCGTCATCAAGCATTTGGATGGCAACTGCCACACCTATGTGGACGACCCTTGCGATATCGACATGGCCGTGCGCGTGACCGACAACGCCAAAACGCAAAAGTACAGCCCCTGCAACGCCAGCGAGAGCTTGCTGGTGGCGCGCGGCGTGGCAGCGCAGTTTTTGCCGCGCATGGGCGCGGTGTTTGCTGAAAAAGGCGTGGAAATGCGGGTTTGCGCCGAGAGCAAGGCACTGCTGGCGCCTGTTCCGGGAGCGAAATTGGTCGATGCCGCAGAGCAGGATTGGGCTGAGGAATACCTCGCGCCCATCATCAGCATCAAGGTGGTGGCGGGGCTGGACGAGGCCATTGCCCACATCAACCGCTATTCCAGCCACCACACCGAGGCCATCCTCACCACCCACCACATGCACGCCCAGCGCTTTTTGCGCGAGGTGGATTCGGCCAGTTGCATGGTCAACGCCAGCACGCGCTTTGCCGACGGCTTCGAGTACGGCCTGGGGGCCGAGATCGGCATCAGCACCGACAAATTCCACGCGCGCGGCCCCGTGGGCATCGAGGGACTGACCTCGCTCAAATGGGTGGTGCTGGGCGAAGGCGAAGTGCGCCGCTGATGCGCTCCTGTTCCAATAGCTGCTTGCGCTTGTATTTACTGGGCTAAAGGCCTTTTTGGCATGAAAATCATCATCCTCGGAGCGGGCCGCGTGGGCCAGAGCGTGGCCGACAGCCTGGTGTCGGAGAGGAACGACATCACCGTCATCGACACCGATGCCGGGCGCCTGCGCGACCTGGAATCGCGCCTGGATTTGCGCGGCGTGCTGGGCAGCGGCATAGACCCCCAAGTGCTGGCCGAAGCGGGCGCGCGCGATACCGACATGCTGATTGCCTGCGCCGCGCAGGACGAAACCAACCTGGTGTGCTGCAAGGTGGCGCAAATGCTGTTCAACGTGCCCACGCGCATTGCACGCGTGCGCTCGGAGGGCTTTGTCGATGGCAGCGCGCTGCTGGACAAAGACGGGTTTGCCGTGGACCACATCCTGTGCCCCGAAGACTCGCTGGTGCGCTACATCGCCAAGCTGGTGGAATACCCCGAGGCGTTGCAAGTGCGTGAATTTGCCGGTGGGCGCGCCTGCCTGGTGTCGGCCAGGGCGCGGGCGGGTGCCCCGGCCGTGGGGCTGGAGATCGGCCTGCTGCGCCAGCGCATGCCCGACGTGGCGGTGCGCATCGTCGCCATTTACCGCCGCTTTCCTGACGAGCCCGACCGCTTTGTGCCTTGCAGCGGCGCCACGCGCATCGAGCCTGGGGACGAGGTGTTTGCCCTGGCCGGGCGCGAACGCATTGCACAGGTGCTGGCTGCGCTGCACCGCCGCGAGGGGCAGCCTGCACGGCCTGTGCGGCGCATCATGATTGCCGGCGCCAGCCGCGAGGGCGAGCGCCTGGCGCGCCTGCTGGCGCAAGAGGGTGAGCGCTTCCGCATCAAAATCGTCGAA